>JBJTAA010000178.1:0-15564 GCA_046090525.1 Planctomycetota bacterium | reverse complement strand
CTGGTCGTCGGGTTTGATCATGGGCCGATGGGAATCCTGATGGCGGTGCGAAAGCCCCGGAGTCTACCGTGCCGCACGCGTCCTCGGCAGGGGCGGTTCACGCCCACGCGACGAGCACGTCGCCGCGGCGGTCGAGCCGGGGCACCACCGTGAGCGAGTCGATCGCGGCGGCGGCGGCGAGGTCGGCCTCCATGCCCAGCGCGATCAGATTCTCACCTCCGCGGCAGGTGCGGAAGGCGGTGGCGATCCGCGTTTCGAGGCCGGCGCGGCCGGCGGCGGCGAGCGTCCGAAAGCGGTCGCGGGCGGCGCCGGCCGCGGCGTCGAGCGTGTCGTCGGGGCCGGCCATGTCGAGCATCGCGCCGGCGGCGAGCACGTCCTCGTCGGTGACGTGGCCGTCGGTGCCGGCGCAGACCAGATGGATCGCGGCCGAGCCGCGGGCCGCGGCGAGCCGCCGGGCGGCCGACGCCACGGCCGAACGATTGACCACCGCGCCCACGAGCACCTCGGCGGCGTCGCTGCAGGCGGCGAGCGCGGCGGTGCCGTTGGTCGTGGTGATCACGATCGACCGGCCCGCCACCCGCTCGGCGGTGTACTCGAGCGGCGAGTTGCCCAGGTCGAAGCCGGCGATCCGCACGCCCCCGCGCTCGCCGCCGAGCAGCGCCCGGGAATCCCGGGCCGCCGCACGGGCCTCGTCGATCGAGCGGCAGGGCACGACCGCCGTGGCCCCGTGCGCCAGGGCCGTGGCCATGGTGGTCGAGGCCCGCAGGACGTCGATCACGACGGCGATCCCTCCCGCGGTCGCCCCCGGCGGCATACGATGGAAGAGTTCGTGGCAGTGCCAGTGCATGTCGCGAATCCGGCCGTGACGAGCGCGACCGGCATCCGCCACGGAACCTGCCCGCGTGACCGCCGACCGAGCCGCCACGATACGCCAGCCGGCCGCCGTCGGCCATGCCGTGCCGCCGGAGATGCCCCGGGTGGACAAGAGTGGCGACCGCGTCCGCGGGATGTTCGCCGAGATCGCCCCGCGGTACGACCTCGCCAACCGGCTGCTCTCCGGCGGGATCGACGTGCTCTGGAGGCGGACGACCGTCCGGCGGGCGCCACCGCCGCCGGCCGGCGCGATCCTCGACGTCTGCTGCGGCACCGGCGACCTGGCGCTGGCCTACGCCGCCCAGGCTGCGACCGGCGTGCGGATCGTGGCCAGCGACTTCTGCCGGCCGATGCTCGACCGGGGCGAGGCGAAGGCCGCGAAGGTGGGCCGGGCGATCGAATGGGTCGAGGCCGACGCGATGCGGCTCCCGTTCGCAGCCGCCGAGTTCGACCTCGTCACGGTCGCCTTCGGCCTCAGGAACATCGCCGACACGCAGCGGGGCCTCGCCGAGATGGCCCGGGTGCTCCGGCCCGGAGGCAGGCTCGCGATCCTCGAGTTTTCGCTGCCGCGGTCGGCGGTCGTCCGCGCGGGCTATCTCTGGTACTTCCGCCACGTGCTGCCGCGGCTCGGCAACGCCGTGGCCCGCAACGGCTCGGATGCCTACACCTACCTGAACCAGAGCGTCGAGGAGTTTCCCTCGGGCGAGCGGCTCGCCGCGCTCGTGCGGGCGGCCGGCTTCGATACGGTGGAGCTGGTGCCGCTGACCTTCGGGATCGCCACGCTCACGATCGCCACCCGGGCGGCGGGAGCGACGGATGGCTGACCCGCCGCCGCTCGTCGTGGCGATCACGGGCGCGTCGGGTGCGCCGTACGGCGTCCGGCTGCTCGAGGTGCTCTTGGCGGCCGGGCGGGAGGTGCACCTGTCGATCAGCCCCTCGGGCCAGGCGGTGATCCAGGAGGAGCTCGGCCGTCGGGTCGATCTGGAGCGGTTCGATCCGGTCGACCTGCTCGGGGCTCCCCTGCCGGCCCGCGGCCGGCTGCACTACCACCACTTCAAGAACCTGATGGCGCCGATCGCCAGCGGTTCGTTCCTGACCTCCGCGATGGCGATCTGCCCCTGCAGCGGCAGCACGCTCTCCGCGGTGGCCCACGCGATGGGTGAAAACCTGATCCACCGGGCGGCCGAGGTCCACTTGAAGGAGCGGCGCAAGCTCGTGGTGGTGCCCCGGGAGACGCCCCTCTCGCTGCCGCAGCTCAAGAACATGCAGGCGATCCACGAGGCGGGGGCGGTGGTGCTGCCGGCGTCGCCCGGCTTCTACGCCCGGGCCGAGACGGTGAGTGACCTCGTCGACTTCGTGGTCGCGCGGATCTGCGACCAGCTCGGGGTCGCCAACTCGCTGGTGCGCCGCTGGGGGACCGAGGCATGACGGCCACGGCGGCAGCCGCGGACCACGCGCCCGCCGGTGGCCCCGCCCCGGCCGGGGCGGCATCACGGCTGCGGACCTACCTCGAGCTCGTGCGGTTCAGCCACACGATCTTCGCCCTGCCGTTCGCGGTGATGGCTGCGCTCGTCGCGATCCGCTTCGGCGGCGACGGCCGCTGGTCGCTCGCCGAGCCCTGGTCGCTCGCGAAGCCGGCGCTCGGAATCCTGGCCTGCATGGTGGCGGCCCGCACCGCGGCGATGGCCTTCAATCGGCTCGTCGACCGGGCGATCGACGCCGAGAACCCGCGCACGGCCTCCCGGCACCTGCCGCGGGGTGACGTCGGCGCGGGCGAGGTGCTCGGGCTGGTGATCGGCTCCGCGGCGGTGTTCATCGTGGCGACGCTGCTGTTCCTGCCCAACTGGCTGCCGCTGGCACTCGCGCTGCCGGTGCTGGCCTGGCTGTTGGGGTATTCGTTCGCGAAGCGGTTCACGTCGCTCGCCCACCTCTGGCTCGGCGCAGCGCTCGGGCTGGCTCCCGTGGCCGCCTGGATCGCCCTCCGGGGCGAGACGCTGCTCCGCGACCCGGTCGACATCCTGCCCGCCGCGATCCTCGGCCTGGCCGTGACGACCTGGGTGGCCGGCTTCGACATCATCTATGCCTGCCAGGACGCCGCCTTCGACGCGGCTCACGGGCTCCACAGCATCCCGGCCCGCCTGGGCGTGCCCCGGGCCCTGCGGCGGGCGAAGTGGCTGCATCTCCTGACGCTCCTGGTGCTCGCGACCCTGCCGACGGTCGTGCCGCAGCTGGGCTGGATCTACTGGACCTCGCTTGTGGCGATCGCGGCGTTGCTCGCCTGGGAACACGCCCTCGTGCGGCCCGACGATCTCTCGCGGGTCAACCAGGCCTTCTTCACGGCCAATGCCGCGATCGGCATGGTGCTGCTGGCCGCGATCGCTCTCGACCTCTGGGCGTGACGATCCGCCGACCCGCCGCGCTCAGGCCGCCGCGGCGTGGGCCTTGCGCGGCAGGAAGCCGATGCCGAAGCAGATCGCCATCAGCGACCAGAATCCCAGGCACTCGGGCCGCCGGAGGTCGTGGAAGTCGAGCAGGTGCGGAGTGTGGGGCACGCTGCCGGACGCCCGCCCATCACCGGCGGCGTGACCGGAATCGTGGCCATGATCCGCCGGCATCGTGCCGGCCGTGAGCGGCCAGCGCGTGTCGAGCCAGCCCTCGTAGCGTTCGACCGCCGCCTGTCGCGTCGACTCCAGGCCGGCGAGCGACTGCGACCAGTCGCTGTTGACGCCCCAATCCGCCACGAGCTTGAGCCCGATCACGATCACGAGCAGGTAGGCCGACTCTTCGAAGCGCGGAAACCGGTCGAGCAGCTTCACGAAGACCGCCGCGGCGAACCGCATCAGGACGACGCCCAGGATGCCGCCCGTGATCACCACCCAGAGCTTCTCCTGGCGGCTGCCGGCCAGGGCCATCGCCGCCAGGATCGAATCGACGGCGAAGGCGATGTCGGTGAGTTCGATCACCGCCACCGTGCCCCAGAACGACGGCGTCCGCCGCCTCGGGCCCGTGCCGGCGGCCGTCGGCGCCGCTGTGACCTCCTGGCCGGTGACGAGCGACGCCCCCACCGGCACGCGTTCCTTGATCTCGAGTTCCTCCTGGGCGGCGGTCAGCTCGCCGCCGGTCGCGAGATCGACGAGCACCGGATGGCCGGACGCATCGAGCACCAGCTTTTCCTCCTCTTCTTCCTGGGCCTCGAAGAACAGGTGCTTGACGGCGATGAAGATCAGGTAGCCGCCCCCGAGCAGCTTCACGAAGGTCCACTTGAGCAGGAAGCTGGCGGTGGCGATCGCCAGCACGCGGAACACGAAGGCCCCGATGAGCCCGTAGGAGAGGGCCCTGGGCCGCAGGTGTGGCGGCAGCCGCTTCGCCAGGAGCCCGAGCACGAGCGCGTTGTCGATCGAGAGCACGCCCTCGAGCAGCACGAGCAGCCCCACGATCACCATGTCGCCCCACTCGAAGGTCTGCCCCAGGAAGGCGAGCGGGAGGAGGAGTGGCAGCGACAGGAGGGCGGGCATCCGGGACTCGCGGCGCGGGAGGGGGGCCTTTGACGGAGCGGGTCGAAAGTCTAATGAATTCGCCGTTCGCGGCCCCAGACGGATTGCTGACACTGGCTTCAGGATGCCGCATGCAGGGCGGACGAAAACACATCCATGGGCCGCGAGGGGTCGCCCATGCCCTCGAGCGAGCTGAGGGAGCGAGCGGAGCCCGGAAGGCGAAGCGAGCGGACACGCAGTCAACGGAGGCCGGGAGGACCGGAGTGAACGTCCGGCGAGAGGGCATGGGTGACCCTGAGCCTCCGCGCGAGAGCCCCCGCGATGGCACTGGCAATCCCGAGCCCCCCATTTCAAGGCCCTTTTCCGAGCGTGGTTGCAGAAATCCGCGGCCTGCGGTTCTGGTAGTGCGGTTGGACAGTCCGCCGCCCCATAGATTCCCCCCGCCCCTCCCTGAGACACCCATGATTCGTGCCGTCACGCCCTCCCTGGAGCCGATCCGCGAGAAGATCGAGGCCGGCGAGCGACTCACCGCCGCCGAGGCCGAGTCGCTCTGGGATCCGGCGATCGATCTCCACGAACTCGGGGAACTGGCGAACCTCGTGCGGGAGCGGAAGAACGGCAACTTCGCCTACTACAACATCAACACGCATCTCAATCCCACCAACGTCTGCGTCTACCGCTGCACGTTCTGCGCCTTCCGGGCCGACCTCCGCGAGGCCCGCGGCTACGTCATGAGCGACGAGCAGATCCTGGCCCGGGGCCGGGAGGCGGTCGATGCCGGCTCGACGGAAATGCACATCGTCGGCGGCCTGCACCACCAGAAGGACTACGACTGGTACCTGAACGTCATCCGCCTGCTGCACGACGCCTACCCGACGCTGCACCTCAAGGCCTGGACGCCGGTCGAGATCAACTGGTTCTGCCACCTCACGAAGCGGTCGATCCGCGACATCCTCGTGGAGATGAAGGACGCGGGCTTGGGCAGCCTGCCCGGCGGCGGCGCCGAGATCTTCCATCCCGAGGTCCGTGACCGGATCTGCGAGCACAAGGCCGACACGAAGGAGTGGTTCGCGATCCACCGCACGGCCCACGAGCTCGGCCTGCGGAGCAACGCCACGATGCTCTACGGCCACATCGAGAATGCCTACCACCGCACCGACCACCTGCTGCGGCTCCGCGACCTGCAGGACGAGACGGGCGGCTTCCAGACCTTCATCCCGCTCGCCTTCCACCCCGAGAACACGCGGCTGGCCCACATCCCCAAGCCCTCCCCCGCGATGAGCCTGCGGACGATGGCGATCAGTCGGCTCGTGCTCGACAACTTCGACCACCTGAAGGCCTACTGGATCATGCTCGGCATCGGCACGGCCCAGGCGGCCCTCGCCTACGGGGCCGACGACCTCGACGGCACGGTCCGCCACGAACTCATCTACCACGACGCCGGCGCCACCACGCCCGAGATCCTCTCGGTCGATGAGATCACGAAGCTGATCCGAGAGGCCGGCCGCGAGCCGGTCGAGCGGGACACGCTCTATCATCGCGTCGTGCGGGACGGCACCACCTGGCGGACCGCCGAGCCGATCCGCGCCGGCTGACGGCTTCACTCGCGCTCGAAGGTCACGAGCACGGCTTTGTTGCCGAAGGCCGTCGCGAACTCCTGCGGCCGCCACTCGCCCGCTCCGCGGAAGCAGAGCCGGCGGCGATTGCCTCCCACTTCGTAGATGCCCAGGAGCGTCGAGCCGGCCCCGTCGCCCGCAATGATCTCGATGTCGATCGCCGGCGGCGTGGCCAGCGGGTCGATGCTGCTGGTGCCGCTGCTCACCTCGCGACCGTCCACGGCCATGGTCCACGAGCCATCCTCGCGGTTGACGACGACGATCTTCCGCTCGCGGGTGGCCTGCTCGTTGCCGTCCACCTCGATCGCGACCGCCAGCCAGGTGCCGGCATAAGCGGCGCGATCATGGGCGACGGCGGCGGACTCATCGGCGCGGGCCGTCGAGGCCAGAATGGCCAGTGCCAAGATGCCTGTCAGGACAGACGGACGTCGCACGGCAAGACCTCCCTCGCTACGAGAGTCTAGCATTTCAGCAAGGAGTGGTTTCCCGGGCGACGGAAACGGCGTTCGGCCGCGAGGGGTTGCCGGTTCCCCGGAGCCGGCGTTGCTGGCAAGCGAAGGCAGGATGCCGAAAGCGCGGCCAGCATCGAGCGAGCGAAAGGCAGGATGCCTGGAGCGAGCGTCCGGGAGACGGGGACCGGCAGCCCCGAGCTTGCGGCACGGGCTGCGTCGATTGCCCGCCGACATGGCAGACTGAAAGTCTGCCTCACGGGCGGCCACGGAGCCCAATCTCACCCGACCTGGCCCAGACCGAGCATGGCGCCCCAGCGGTCGAGCACGAGCTTGCGGAGCCGGTCGTACTTCGGATCGGCGAGTTCCGGATCCTGCTCGAAGACGGCCAGCGCGTCGCGGCGGGCCTCGGCCACCACGGCCGAATCGCGGAGCAGGTCGGCCAAATACAGCGGCGGGGCGCCGCTCTGACGGGTGCCGACCAGGTCGCCGGGCCCCCGCAGGAGCAGATCCTTCTCGGCCAGCGCGAATCCGTCGCAGGTCTCTACGAAGGCATCCACCCGCGGGTGCGGCAGGTCGCCCGAGCCGGTCACGGCCCCGCAGATGCCCCGCGTCGGGCCGCGGGCCACGCGACCACGGAGCTGGTGCAGCTGTGCCAGGCCGAACGACTCGGCGTCGAGGATCGTCATGATCGTCGCCTCGGGCACGTCGATCCCCACCTCGATCACGCTCGTGGCCACGAGCACGTCGAGCCGCCCGGCCCGGAAGTCTTCCATGATGCCCGCCTTGGCGGCGGGCTTGAGCCGGCCGTGCACGAGCCCCAGCCGAAACGCCTCGAGCGGCCCGTTGGCGAGCTCCTCGAAGGCCGACGAGATCGTGGCGAGGTCCCGCTTCGACTCGTCCACGGCCGGCACCACCACGTAGCCCCGACGGCCCGCGGCGAGCTTGCCGCGAAAGAACTCCCACCAGCGGTCGAGTTCGGCGGGGGTGACGCGATAGGTGGCCACCGGCTGACGGCCGGGCGGCTGCTCGTCGAGCGTCGAGACGTCGAGGTCGCCATACACGGCATGCGCGATCGTCCGCGGGATGGGCGTCGCGGTCATCACGAGCGTGTGCGGCTCGGCCACACCCCGCTGGAGCACGGCCCGCTGGAGCACGCCGAAGCGGTGCTGCTCGTCGATCACCACGAGGCCCAGGTGGCGGAAGGTGGCCGCCCCGCAGACCAGGGCCTGCGTGCCCACCACGATGTCGGTCTCGCCGGCGGCGATCCGTCCGAGGATCCGCTCCCGCTCCTTCGCCGTCTGCCCGCCGACGAGCAGTTGCACCTCGACGCCGCTGCCGGCGAGCAGCCGCTCGAGCGACGCGACGTGCTGGCGGGCGAGCAGTTCCGTCGGCGCCATGATCGCGGCCTGATACCGCTCGGGCTTGGCCGCCGCCCCCGGCTCCAGCTTCGGCCCTGACCCGGCCGCCGGCACCGGCGTGGCCACCGCCGCCAGGAGCGCGTAGACCGCCACGGCCGTCTTGCCGCTGCCCACGTCCCCCTGGAGCAGCCGGTTCATCGGCTCGGGCTTCGCGAGGTCGGCGGCGATCTCCCCGCAGACCCGCCGCTGGGCGGCGGTGAACTCGAACGGGAAGCGGGCCCGGATCCGGGCGTCGAGCCGGGCGTCCACGACGATCGGCGGGGCCGCATGGCTGCGCTGCTGCCGGCCGCGATGCATGCGGAGCGCCAGCTGCAGCATGAACAGTTCCTGGTAGACCAGCCGCCGGCGGGCCGCGTCGATCATGCCGCGGCTCGACGGGCAGTGGATCTCCTTGAGCGCGGCCTCGATCGGCAGCAGCCCCTTCTCGACGAGCATCGCCTCGGGAAACGCCTCCGGGCAGATGCCGGCCGCGTGCTCGAGGGCCGCCTGCACCGCCATCCGCACCTGCGACTGCTGCACACCTTCCGCGAGCGGATACACCGCGAGCCATTCCGAACCGTGCGCCGCCTCGTCGCCGGCCAGCCAGCGAACCTCGGGGTGGGCGAACTCCCAGCCCGCCCTGCCCCGCCGCGGCTGCCCGGCCAGCACCACCCGCATGCCCCGCTCGAATCGCCGGGCCATGAAGGGCATGTTGAACCACACGCCGCGGACTCGCCCCCCGGCGGCGTCGATCGTGACGGTGAGCATCGAGCGGCCGGCGAACGTCGTCCGCGTGGCGACGTCGCTCACCGTGCCGGCCACCGAGGCATGCTCCCCCTCGACGAAGTCGGCCACGGCGTGGGCGCCGGAGAAGTCCTTGTAGTCGCGCGGGAAGTGCAGGAGCGCGTCACGCACCGTGACCAGCCCAAGCTTGGCGAGCTTCTCGGCCCGCGTGGTGCCGACCCCGGGCAGCCGCTCGAGCCGCGTGGCGAGGCTCGGCTCGAGGCTGGGTGCGGCGGCGTCCATGCGGACCAGTGTAAGCCAGGCCATTTTCCCGAGGATGCAACCTCTTGGCGGGTCGGGGTTGCCCGTGCCATCTCGCCGGACGCTCGCTGCGCACATCCTGTGCTTCGCTCGCTCGATGGCGGCTGCGCTTTCGGCATCCTGCCTGCGCTTGCCGCCAACGCCGGCTCGATTGGCACGGGCAACCCCTCCCGGCACATGTGCCCCATAAAAGCCCCGCGGCGCGAGCCGGGGGGATGACGCGCACCATGCCCGCCGACGCCGCCTACCGCTTCAGCCGCTGGTAGGCCGCGACGGCCAGCCGGTCGCACTCCTCGTTCTCGGCATGGCCCGAGTGGCCGGCCACGTGCGTGAAGCGGATCGTGTGGGCGGCCGCCAGCCGGTCGAGCTCCCGCCACAGGTCCTCGTTCTTGACCGGCACCAGCCGGCCCTTCTCCTTCCGCTTCCAGCCCTGGGTCTTCCACTTGGGCATCCAGTCGGACAGGCCGGTGCCGACGTAGACGCTGTCGGTCACCAGCTCCACCACCGTGGGCCGCTTGAGCTGCCGCAACCCCTGCACCACCGCCGTCAGCTCCATCCGATTGTTCGTGGTGTCGGGCTCGGCCCCCGAATCCTTCGTCTCGCGGCCGCTGCCGGGATGCCGCAGGATGTAGGCCCAGCCGCCAGGCCCGGGGTTGCCGCTGCACGCGCCGTCGGTGAACAGGATGACCTCCGCGGCCGTCGACTTCGCCATCGCTCGAGTCCTTTCTGGTTCGCTGCACTTGCGCTAAGCGCGGCCTGCCCTCAGGCGACGCCCCGCGCACCGGCGGCGGCCGCCGCCGGCAGGTCTTCCTCGTCGAGCTCCAGCCGCAGGGGCAGCGTCACCGTGAACCGGCTGCCCCGTCCCAGCTGGCTCTCGAGCTCCACGTCGCCGCCGAGCAGCCGGCAGAGCTCGCGGACGATCGACAGCCCCAGGCCCGTGCCCGAAAACTCCCGCGTCATCGCGTCGTCACGGCGGAACGCGCTGCCCTGGCGGAACTTCTCGAAGATCGCCTGCTGGTCGGCCTCGGCGATGCCCACGCCCGTGTCGGCCACCTCGATCGCGAACGATCTGGGCGCCCCGCCGCCCGTGGGCTCGACGAGCCGCGCAGTGACGCTCACCCGGCCCCCTTCCGGCGTGAACTTCACGGCGTTGGAGAGCAGATTCGCCAGGATCTGCTGCACCTTTCCCTGGTCCTGCTCGACCTCGTCGAGCCCCGGGCCGATCTCGTACGACAGGTCGATGCGCCGCTTCTCCGCCAGCGGCCGGATCATGTCGCACTGGCCGCTGACGGCCGACTCGACGCGGAAGGGCGCCGAGCGCACCTCCATCTTGCCCGCCTCGATCTTCGCCAGGTCGAGGATGTCGTTGATCATCTCGAGCAGCATCCGCCCCGACGAGCGGATGTTCTCGACGTAGCGCTGCTGCTTGGCGTCGAGGGCGGGAATGCCGCCGAGCACGTCCGAGAAGCCGAGGATGCTGTTGAGCGGGGTGCGCAACTCGTGGCTCATGGTCGCCAGGAAGTCGCCCTTCAGCCGGTTGGTCTCGTAGAGATGGAGGTTGGCCTGGGCCAGCTCGTCGACCTTCTCGTCGAGGGCCGTGTTGGCCTTCTTCAACTCCTCCTGGGTGTCGATCAGGCCCCGGAGCATGCGTTTGAAGGCCACGCCCAACTCCTCGAACTCGTCGGCCGTATGGATCTCCGCCCGGGCCTCGACGTTGCCCCGGCGGACCTCGTCGCTCACCTCGCGGAGGTGCTCGAGCGGCTTGACGATCAAGTAGCGGACGATCGCGTAGGCGACCAGCATCGCCAGAAAGACGGTGATGATCGCCGTGGCGAGCAGGATCGCCCGGTTCCAGTTGATCGCCTTCCGCGTCACGGCGTCGGGCATCACCACCTTGACCACGGCCATCAGGTCGCCATCGGCCAGCCGCGGCCGCTCACCCCCCGCCACCCCCACCGCCCCACGCTCCTGATGGCACAGGGCGCAGTCCTGCCGGAAGCGGATCGGCTGGTAGTAGTGGTATTCCTGGTTGTCGTCGGTGCGAAAGTCGCGGCACTCGACCGGCGGGGCCGCGGCCGGATCGAGCGGGGCGTTGGCCGGGGCCGCCGCGGGCGGCCGCGTCAGGAACTCCTCGAGCACCGCGAGGTCGAGCGGCCGGTACTCGGCCCGCTCCTCCGGGGGCGCATCGGGCCGCAGCAGCTTCCACTGGTACTTCTCCCGGGGCAGCCGCTTCTCGAGGCTCTCGATCGTGCTGGCGTACTGCTGCTCCTTCTCGAGCATCTTCCAGTGATGCTGCAGCATGATCGCATCGACGACGTGCCGCCCCGTCGCCCGGCTGCTCGAGTAGACGAGCTGCTCGGTCCGGCTCCCATACCACCAGAAGCTGCCGGCGATCAGCGCGAACAGGCAGAAGCCGAACAGGAAGCGGACCTTCCGTTCGAGGCTCGTCTCGCCGAGGATGTCGCGGAGGCTGCGGTAGGACATGAAGCTGGTTTCCCAGCCTCATCCTACCCTGCGCCGAACCGTCGTCCCTACAGCATCTCCACCGGATCGACGTCCACGATCCAGGCGATGCCGTCGGGCGTCTTGAGACCGCCGGTCGCCCGGCGGACGAGTTCGCGCAGGGCCTCGCCCCCGGGGCCGTGCAGCTGGAGGTGCCAGCGGAACCGCTCCCGCAGCCGGGGAATCGGCGCGGGCGCCGGACCGAGCACGCGGGTGCCGGCCGCCCCGTCGGCCTCCGCCCGGAGCCGCTCGGCGAGCGTGCCGGCCCAGGCCGCCACCCGCCCTTCGTCGGCGCCGCGGACGACCAGCCGGATCACGTGGCCGAACGGCGGATAGAGGAGCGCCTCGCGGATCGGCAGCTCGCTCCGCACGAACGCCTCGTAGTCGTGGGCCGCCGCCGACCGGATCGCCGGATGATCGGGCGTGCTCGTCTGCACCACGACGCGGCCGCCCAGGGGCCCGCGGCCGCTGCGGCCCGACACCTGCGTGACGAGCTGGCAGGTGCGTTCGGCCGCCCGAAAGTCAGCCAGGTGGAGCGCCGCGTCGGCGTTCACGACGCCCACGAGCATCACGCTCGGGAAGTCGAGCCCCTTGGCGATCATCTGCGTGCCCACGAGGATGTCGATCCGCCGGTCCCGGAAGGCGTCCAGCGTCCGCTCGTGGCTGCCGCGGCTCCGCATCGTGTCGGTGTCCATCCGGGCCACGGCCGCGTCGGGAAACGCCCGCCGCACCTGCTCCTCGAGCCGCTGCGTGCCGGTGCCGCGGTGCACGAGGCCGGGCGCACGACACTCGGGGCAGTCGGCCGGCAGCCGCGTCACGAGCCCGCAGCCGTGGCAGATGCCCCGGTTGCCCGGCTGGTGGAGCGTGAGCGCGATCTCGCACTGCGGGCAGCGGACGGTGTGGCCGCAGGACTGGCATTGGACGTGCGTCGCGAAGCCGCGCCGGTTCAAGAGCAGCATCACCTGCCCGCCGGCCTCGAGCGCCCAGCGGATCCCGGCGGCCAGCCGCGGACTGATCGCCCCCTTCGCCCGGGCCGCCCGGTCGCGCAGATCGACCGTGATCACCGCGGGCAGCTGCGAGCCCCCCACGCGGTCGGCGAGCCGGCACATCCGCCACTCGCCCGCCAGGCAGCGGGCGAAGGTCTCGAGCGCGGGCGTCGCCGAACCGAGCACCAGTGGCACCTGCTCCGCCCGGGCGATCCATTCGGCCACGTCGCGGGCGTGGTAGCGGGGCGCCGTGGCCTGCTTGAAGGAACTCTCGTGTTCCTCGTCGATCACGATCAGGCCCAGCCGCGGCGCCGGCGCGAAGATCGCCGACCGCGCCCCGACCACCACGTTCACCCGGCCGGCCGCGATCTCCCGCCACTGGGCGTGCCGCTCGGCCGGCGTGAGATGGCTGTGGAGCACGGCCACCGTGCCGAACCGGGCCCGGAAGCGGTCGCAGGTCTGCGGCGTGAGGCTGATCTCGGGCACGAGCACGATCGCCTGTCGGCCGAAGGAGATCGTCTCCTCGACCGCCTGCAGGTAGACCTCCGTCTTGCCGCTGCCGGTCACGCCGAAGAGCAGGATCGTCTCGTGCCGGCCCGCCCGCATCGCGCCGGTGATCGCCCCCAGGGCCGACTCCTGGGCGGGCGAGAGCGTTGCCGGCCGATCGTGGGTGATGCCGGGCCGGCCCGCACCCGACGGGGCGGCGGCTTCCACGGAGCCCGCCTCGCGGAGCAGGCCCGTCTTCACGAGCCGGCTCACCACCGCCCGGCTCGCGCCCGAGGCCTGGGCCAACTGCTCGGCCGTGGCGGGCACCTGGGCGGCGGCGAGCACCCGTGCCTGCGAGGGCGTCGGCTGCCGCGTCGGCTGCCTGCCCGTGGCGACCAGCAGCACCGAGACGCGGCCCTTGCGACGCAGCCGCACGCCGGCCGGCAGCACCGCCTCGAGCACCTCGCCCCGCCGGGCCATCCACCGCTCGGCCATCCACTCGGTGAGTTCGAGCATCCGGCGCGAGAGCAGCGGCGCGTCGTCCTCGACGCCGGCCACGCTCTTGAGCGGCGCCTGGGGCAACGCCCCGGACCGCACCGCCACGCAGTAGGCCAGCCGCAGCCTGTTCGCCTTGCCCAGCGGCACCTGCACCCGCCGGCCCGGCTCGACCGCCGCCGCGAGCGACTCGGGGACGAGGTAGTCGAGCGGCTTGTCGACGCCGTCGGGGAGCACGACCGTGGCGATCGTGCCGAGGCGGGCGTCGTCCTCGATCCACTGCGGGCGGTGTTCGAAGAGATCCCGCTGGGTGGGCCGGTCGGTCGCCATGCGTGGGATTCTAGAGCATCCACGCGGGCTCGGGGTTGCCGCTCATAAGCCCGCTCCCACCCCCAGGAGTCCGGTCACGCCGTGACCGGATCACGTCGGACGTACGTTGCCGAGACTTCCGATGCTGAGGAGCCGGCCGGGGGCACGCGCAGGAACCGAGGAGCTTTGCGGAGCACGCACGTGGCTACACCCATGGGGTATGTACTCGCAAAGTCCGAAGGTTCCGATCTGCAAGAGCCGCCTGCGGCCGCATGTCACCGGCCGGCGAACCAATGCGGCCAACTTTCATCGCAGGCTCGGGGTCGCCGTGACCGGATCACCCGCGAAGGCGCATCGCCAACGCCGACCCGGTTCCGGCGGAACCGGGCTCCTTGGGGGCTCGGCTCGCGAGCACGTCGTCAGGCGTCGATCTCGTAGCCCTTGCGACTCTCGCGGGCGAGGAAGGCGTTGGCCTCTGCGTCCCCCACGATCTCACGCTTCACCGGATCCCAGTCGAGGCCCCGGCCGAGCCGCATCGCGATGTTGGCCAGGTGGCAGATCTCGAGCATCCGGTTGTGCGACCAGACGTCGGAAATCGGCTGCGTCCGCGACTTCATCGCGGCCACGAAGTTGGCGGTGTGGTTCGCGGGCACCGGGCCCCCGTAGACCGCCTCGACGGCGCCCTCGGGCAGCGGGTTGTCCTTCAGGTCCTCGACCGGCTTGCCGGCGAGCTTGCCGCGGTTGACGAACAGGCGGCCCTCGCTGCCCTCGAACATGATCCCGTTGTCCCCCGCGCTCGTGATGATCAGTTCCACGTCGTCTGGCAGCGCGACTTTGATCGTGAAGTCGGTGGCCGCGTTGTAGCGGTCGGTGACGGTCGGATAGCCGTCCTTGTATGCGACCGGGAGCGTGTACGAGAGCGGCTCGATGCGGCTCGGGCCCGTCTCGGTGCAGCCCAGGGCCCAGCAGGCGATGTCCACGTGGTGGGCGCCCCAGTCGGTGAGCTTGCCGCCGGAGTACTCGTGCCAGTTGCGGAAGGCGTAGTGGCAGTTGCTGTAGAGCGGCACGCCGCCGCCGTACCCCTCGCGGAGTTCCGGCAGCGCCCGGTAGGGAACGGCCGGCGCCGGCCCGAGCCAGAAATCCCAGTCGAGCCCCGCGGGCGGTGAGGTCTCGGGGATCACCGGCGACGGCTTCATGCCGTTGATGCCGCAGGTGACCTTCTTCACCTTCCCGAGCCGGCCCGCCCGGATCAGCGCGATCGCCTGCAGGAACCGCCCGCCGCATTCGCTGCGCTGCATCGTGCCCACCTGGAAGACGCGGCCGGTCTGCTTGACGGCCCGCTCGATCTGCTTCCCTTCGTCGATCGTGAGCGTCAGCGGCTTCTCGCAGTAGACATCCTTGCCGGCGGCCATGGCCTCGATGGCGATCTTGGTGTGCCAGTGGTCGGGCGTGGCGATCATCACGGCATCGATGTCCTTGCGGTCGAGAACCTCGCGATAGTCGGCATGGGCGGAGGGCCGGCGACCGGTGGCCTTCTCGACCCGGGCCACGTTCTCGGCGAGCACGCGGGAGTCCACGTCCACCAAGGCGGCGAAGTCGGCGAAGGGAAACGACTTGCTGGTGATCGCCCAGCCCTGGTTCCGCAGGCCGATCGTCGCGAAGACCGGCCGGTCGGCGGCCGCGGCGAGTGACCGACCCCCTGCCGGCAGGACGACGGCAAAGCCTCCGGCGGCGGCCCCTTGGAGAAAGCGACGACGGGACGGGGACGGGGCGGCCAGGGCCATCGGATGCCTCCGCGAACGGGCGAGATGGGACAGGAAGCTGTTCTGCCGGGGTGCCGGTCAGCCCGAGTCTATCCTCGGAGGGCCTGCCGGGAACATCGCCGGCGAAACCTGGGCGACGGGTGACCG
>JBJTAA010000177.1:0-4318 GCA_046090525.1 Planctomycetota bacterium | reverse complement strand
CCTCGAAGGCCGCGGCGCGTTCCGCTCCCCAGCCGTTCACCCGCGTCCGCTGAAACGCGCAAAAGGCGAGCTGCTCGAAGCCGCAGGCGAGGAGGTGCTCGGCGCCGAGCCGGGCGATTTGCTCGTTGTCGGTGTAGATGTAGGGAATCCCCGAGCCGGGATCGTGCCAGCCGAAGCCACCTCCGACGCCCACGATCGGGAGCGAGAGGCCCTCGATCGCCCTCGCGACGTCGCGGTCGTCGAAGTTGGCGATGATCCCCTGCCCGTGCCAGCGGCGGAGGTCGGGCAACTTCTGGAGCGGATCCTCCTCGACGTAGAGGCTCCAGGGATCGTGCTCGCGCACGTACTGGGCCACGCCGCCGATGATCAGCCGGTCATACGGGCTGGCGGCGTCGAGGATCACGGCCACGAGCGGCCGGCCGGCCGGGCCGGTCCGCGGGGCGTCTCGATCGCCGGCTCGGCCCGCCATGGCCCGTGCTCCTAACAGCCGAGCAGATGCTCCAGCACCGTCCGCTCGAGGGCCTCGTAGTCGCGGGCCGCGATGCACTCGGCGGCGGTCTTCGCCGGGAACGAGCGCACCTTCTCGACGAGCCGCAGGAAGACCGCCTTGCTCGTGGCGAGATGGGCGGTGGCCGACTCGGCGGACTGGGTCCGCTGCGCCTTGACGTCGAAGCCCACGAATGCGCCCGTGTCGGCATAGCCGGCGGCCTCCAGGACGCGGACCTGGTCGAAGGCGCCGCGGAGATTGGCCGCACCGAAGACCTTGTCCTGGTCGAACTTGAGGCCGTTCTGGTCGTTGAGATGCACGCTCCAGAGCTTGCCCGCGGCGAGCGCGAAGCCCATCTCGTCAGACGGATCGAGCCCGGCGAGGATCGCATGGGCGCTCTCGATCAGGACGCCGACGCGGCTCGGGTCGGCCGCCCGCGCCCCCAGGGCCATGGCGTGGCCGATCGTGGGGATGAAGGCATGATCGACCGGCTCGTTGGGCTTGGGCTCGATCGCGATCCGGATCGTGGGCGACGCGGCCAGCATGGCATCGAGCGCCTCGAGCAGTTGTGCCGAGGCGCGGACCGGATCCTTGCTCTCGCGGACGGCCGTCCCCTCGCGGGCGGGCCAGAGCACGAGCAGGTCGGTGCCGAGCGCCGCGGCCACGTCGACCGCCCGCTTGGAACGCTCGATCGCCCAGCGCCGGGCGGCCGGGTCGTTGGCCGTGTAGCCGCCGTCGACGCCGCGGGCGTGCTCCCAGAGCCGGGGCGCGACGAACTCGGCCACCAGGCCCCGGTCGGCCAGCCGCTTCCGCATCGCCTCCGCCTCGGCCACGATCTTCGCCGGCGCGAGGTTCTCGAGCTCGGGCACCGCGTCGTCGTCGTGGAACTGGATGCCCTCGAAGCCGAGGTCGACCGCCGCGGTGAGCACGTCGTCGAAGGAGACGGCCGGCCGGACCGGCGGGCCGAAGGGGTCGGCGCCGCGGCCGATATTCCACGGTCCAAGGGAAAAGCGATAGGGTTTGGTCGGCACGGATTGATCCTCGGGAACTGGTCGGCGACGGCTGCCGCAGCCCCCGCACGATACCCGCCGGCCGTTATGATAACGCGTAAAACCTTTACGGTTTTTACTACCATCCCGGCCGGCCGCGGTCGTCCGCTACCCTGAGCCACCTGCCATGCGACCCGCCCCCGAAAAATCGCTCGACGCCAAGCTCGCCCGGATTCTGGCCGACCCGGCCTGTGGCGACTTCATCCTGGCCGACGCCAAGGACGCCGACATGGCCTTCGGGCTGGCGGCCCCGGGGCTGGCCGCGGGGGGCGTGCCGGGGCAGGGCCCCTTCAGATCGATCCACGAGTATCGCGAGAGCATCCGTGAGATCGTGGCCGACGGCCTGGTCGACATCATGCTCATGAGCGCGAGCACGAGCGAGGTGCTGGCGATCGACGAGCGACTCTTCGAGTCGAGTGCCGTCACTCCGGCCGTGCGGATGAACGACACGAGCGACATCTGGCTCGCCGCCGGCACCGGCGGGTATGGCCGCCAGCCCGCCTTGCCCTTCGCCACCACCACGATCGCCCAGGCCCGCTGGGGCAGGGCCGAGCCGCCCGCCGAGGCGGCCGTCGGCCCACATCCCGGTGCGAACCTCGGGCTCTTTTCGATCACGCTCAACGACGACGCCGCGCTCGACCGCGACATGCTCGTGGCCTACCGCGAGTTTCGCCTCGCGGCCGAGCGGGAGGGCTTCCGCCACTTTCTCGAGGTCTTCTATCCCAACGCCCCCGGTGCGGTGCCCGGCAAGGCCACCCATGCCCGGCCGGAGAACGTGGCCCGGTTCCTCGCCGACCACGTCGTGCGGGCCCTCGCCGGGGTGCCCCGGGCGGGCCGGCCCGTGTTCCTGAAGATTCCTTACCTCGGGCCCGACGTGATGGAGCAGCTCGCCGCCTATGACCGCACGCTCGTCGTGGGCGTGCTCGGCGGCGGTGCAGGGACGACGCACGACGCCTTCGCCCTCCTCGCCGATGCCAAGCGGCACGGCGCACGGGTGGCACTCTTCGGCCGCAAGATCAACGCCGCGGAGCACCAGCCGACCTTCGTCCGGCACCTGCGGCTCGTGGCCGACGGCGATGTAGCCGCGGACGAGGGCGTGCGGGCCTACCACGCGGCCCTCGCGAAACTCGGCATCCGCCCCCACCGTGAACTCGCCGCCGACCTGGCCAGGGCTCCTGTCGCCCAGGCTTATGGTGGCTAGACACGGCCGACCGTAATCTTGAGCGCCGCTCACGACCACGTGCATCGTCCGACATCCAGGAGAGGATGACCATGTCAGGTATCGATCGCTCCGCGTTGCCGGTCACCACCAGCCGCCGCGGCTTCCTCGGCGACGTCTCCCGCGGGATGGCGGCCGCCACGTCGCTCGGCGCGCTGGTCGGCGGGGCCGGCCTCAGGAACGCCCACGCCGCCGGCGAGGACGAGATCCGCGTGGCCGTGATCGGCTGCGGCGGCCGCGGCACCGGGGCCACGCTCGATGCCCTCTCGGTGCCGGGGGGCAACCTCAAGGTCGTGGCGATGGCCGACGTGTTTCCGGAGCGGCTGAGCATCAAGCGGCAGTCGCTCCTGGCCCAGGAGGAGTTCAAGGATCGGATCGACGTGCCCGAGGAGCGGTCGTTCATCGGTTTCGACGCTTACAAGCAGGCGATCGACTGCCTGCGGCCCGGCGACATCGCGCTCTTTGCCACGCCGCCGGCGTTTCGCGCGGTCCACTTCGCCTACGCGATCGAGAAGGGCGTGCACTCGTTCATGGAGAAGCCCGTCGCCGTCGACGGGGCGAGCGCCAAGCGGATCATGGAGCTCGCCGGCAAGGCCGATGAAAAGAACCTCAAGGTGGGCGTGGGGCTGATGTGCCGCCATTGCGACCGGCGGACCGAGCTCAAGCAACGGCTCGACGCGGGCGAGGCCGGCGACCTGATCGCCTTCCGCGGCTACCGCAACCACAACCCGTTCCACAACCTCGACCTCTCCCCGGGCCACGGCGAGATGCCGGAGGTGCTCTGGCAGGTGCGCCGGTTTCACAACTTCCTCTGGGGTTCCGGCGGCATCTTCAGCGACTACTGCATCCACCACATCGACGAGGTCTGCTGGATGAAGGGGGCCTGGCCGGTGACGGCGGAGGCGATCGGTGGCCGCCATTTCCAGGGCAAGGTCAACGATCAGAACTTCGACAACTACGCAATCGAGTACACGTTCCCCGACGGGGCGAAGTTCTTCTATCAGTCGCGGATCATGAAGGATTGCAAGCAGGAGTTCGGCGTGTTCGGCCAGGGCGCGAAGGGGGCGTTCACGATCTCCACCAGCGGGCACTCGCCCGCCAAGAGCACGATCTACAAGAGCCAGCGGATGGACGCCGACAACGTCCTCTGGGCGGCCCAGCAGCCCGAGCCGAATCCCTACCGCCGCGAATGGGAGCACCTCGTGGCCGCGATCCGCTCGGGCGAGCCCTACAACGAGGCCGTCCGCGGGGCGGAGGCGAGCCTGGTGACGGCGATGGGCCGGATCGCCGCCCACATCGGCAAGCCGCTCACCTACCAGGAGGCCCTCGACTGGGGCGACGACCTGACGGCGGGCGTGGCCGACCTCACGGCCGACGGGCCCGCGCCCGTGCAGGCCGACGCCGACGGCAGGTATCCGGTGCCCGATCCCGGCCGGTTCAAGTTCGAATACCGCAGCTGACGCCGACTTCGCGGACCACCAGACGATGACCGTCGACCTGCCCGTCGCTGGCATCCTGGGTGAGGTCGTGGCGGCCTCGCGGAGTGGGGCGGTGGTGGTCACG
>JBJTAA010000176.1:0-30201 GCA_046090525.1 Planctomycetota bacterium | reverse complement strand
ATCCTGGGCTTCGCTCGCTCCGTGCCAGCTTCGCTTCGGCATCCTGCCTGCGCTCGCTGCCAAGGCCGGCTCGATTGGCACGGGCCACCCCTCGCCGAGACCTCATGAGGAGCCGCGGGCTTCCAGCCCGCGGAAGGTCGTTGCGGCGAACAGCAGGCGGCGGCCGCGATGCCCGGCCCGCCGGTGACTCGGCCCCCCGAGCCTGCGTCCCCGGGCGTGCGGTACGCTGAAACCATGCTCCCCCGCCATGCCTACGTGCACGTGCCCTTCTGCCGACATCGCTGCGGGTACTGCGACTTCACGCTGGTGGCCGGCCGTGACGATCTCGTCGATCGCTACGTCGCCGCGCTCGGGCGGGAGTTGGATCGTCTTCGCCGCGCGACGCAATCCGGGAACGATGCGGCGTGTCTGAATCTGGACACGCTCTATCTCGGCGGCGGCACTCCCTCGCATCTCGGTCCCGACGGGCTGCGCCGGCTGTTCGCCATCCTGCACGAGCGGCTGCGGCCCGCGTCCGCGGCGGAGGTCTCGCTCGAGGCCAATCCGCTCGACGTCACGCCCGCGTTCGTGACGGCGGCGCGGGCCTGCGGCGTGACGCGGGTGAGCCTGGGCGGCCAATCGCTCGACGCGGCCACGCTGCGGACGCTCGACCGTGATCACGTGCCCGACGACGTGCGGCGAGCGGTCGGGCTGCTCCACGAAGCGGGGCTCGTCGTCAGCCTCGACCTGATGACCGCCGCGCCGGGGCAGTCGCTCGCGGCCGTCGAGCGGGATCTCGCGGCCGCGGTCGCGCTCGAGCCCGAGCACGTCTCCGTCTACTGCCTCACCTGGGAGGCCGGCACGGCCTTCGCGGCGGCCCGCCGTCGAGGCGAACTCGTGGCCGCCCCGGAAGATCTCGAGCGGGCGATGTTCGAGGCGGCGATCGACCGGCTGGAGGCGGCTGGCTACGAGCACTACGAGGTGAGCAACTTCGCCCGGCCCGGCCACCGCTGCCGCCACAACGAGGCCTACTGGGACTGCCGACCCTGGGAGGCCTTCGGGCCGGGCGCGGCGCGGTTCGACGGCCGAACGCGGATCACGAACCATCGCAGCACCACGACCTGGATGACGCGGGTGCTCGCCGGCGAAGACTTCACCGGCGACGTCGACGCGATGTCGGCCGACGAGGCCGCCCGCGAGCGGCTGGTCGTGGGCCTGAGGCGACGCGACGGGGTCGAGCGGGGGGCCTTTCGAGCCGCGAGCGGCTGCGATCTCGACGCGGTGGCGGGTCCGGCCGTCACCCGCTGGGTCGGTGCGGGGCTCGCGACCGACGACGGCCGTACCGTGCGGCTCACCCGCGCGGGCCTGCTGGTCTCCGACACGCTCTGGGCGGACGTGCTCTGAGTCCCGCCGGCGTGTTCGCGACTCCGGCGGGGCGGCTATGCTCCGGGCGATCTCCCGGGCCGGAGGAACCCCCCATGTCCGAGTCGTCGCACGGCGGCCGCCACTATGCCTGGTGGCTGATCATGTGCCTCTGCGGCGTGGACTACTTCAGCACGCTCGGCTACCAGCCCTCGATCGCCTTCGAAGGGGCCGGGCTCCTGGCCCCGTTGGCCACCGCCGTGCTCGTGGCCGTCACGCTCCTCTGCGCCCTGCCGGTCTACCGGCACGTCGCGGGGCAGACGCCCGACGGCGTCGGCTCGGTGGGCATGATCGAGCGGCTCTGCTCGGGATGGCCGGGGAAGCTGACCGTGCTCGTGCTGATCGGCTTCGCCGCCACCGACTTCGTGATCACGAAGACGCTCTCCGCCGCCGATGCCGCCGCCCACCTGATCGCCAACCCGCTCTATGCGGACCACGCCCCGGTCTGGATGCAGTCGCAGGTCGGCGTGACGATGTTCCTGCTCGTGCTGCTGGGGGCGATGTTCCTGAAGGGCTTCGACGAGGTGGTGGGCGTGGCGACGGCGCTCGTGGTCGTCTACCTCGCGCTGACGGCGACGGTGATCGGGGCGGGGCTCTGGCACCTCGCCACGCATCCCGGCCTGCTCGCCGGCTGGCTGGCCGAGGTCAAGGCGGGCCGCTATGCCCTGGAGCACCCGCCCCTGCCGGGGCTCGTGACCGGCGCCGGGCTCGTGTCCGCCCTCGCGATCGCGCTGGTGATCTTTCCCAAGCTCGCGCTGGGCCTGAGTGGCTTCGAGACGGGCGTGCTCCACATCCACCTCGTCCGCGGCACGCGGGCGGACCCCGCCGATCCGGCGGCCCGGATCGCCGCCACCCGCCGGCTGCTCTCGGCCGCGGCCCTGATCATGTCGGTGCTGCTCGTGGGGTCGTCGCTCGTCACCGGCACCGGCACGCTGATTCCGCTCGAGGCGCTGGCCCACGAACCCGTGCGCGGGGCCGCGGTGGATCGGACGCTCGCCTACCTGGCCCACGGCGAGGGGCCGGTGGCGATCGCCCCCTTCTTCGGCGCCGCCTTCGGCACGGCCTACGACCTGAGCACCATCCTGATCCTCTGGTTCGCCGGGGCCTCCGCGATGGCGGGCCTCCTCAACATGGTGCCCCGCTACCTGCCGCGGTATGGCATGGCCCCGGAATGGGCCGCCGCCTACCGGCCGCTCGTGATCTCGTTCCTGGCGATCGCGCTGCTCGTCACGCTCTGCTTCCGGGCGAGCGTCACGGCCCAGGGGGGCGCCTACGCCACGGGCGTGCTCGTGCTGCTCTCGAGCGCGGCGCTGGGCACGTTTCTCCAGGTGCTGCGGCGACCCGCCGCCACGGCGACCGAGCGCCGCCGCAAGGCCTGGGCCACGGCCGGCTACGGCCTCGTGCTCGCGGTCTTCGTCTACACGACGCTCGCCAACATCGTGGAGCGGCCCGAGGGGATCGTGATCGCCTCGATCTTCATCGCGGCGGTGCTCGTGATTTCGCTCGTGTCGCGGATCTGGCGGAGCGGCGAACTCCGCTGGAAGACCTTCCGCTTCGCCGACGCCGCCGACCGGATGCTCTGGACCGACATCACGAGTGACCTGCCGTTCCGGGTGCTCGTGCCCCACCGGCCCGACCACCGCACGCTCGCCGAGAAGGAGCGCGAGATCCGCCGCAAGCACCGGATCGACCCGCGGGTGCGGCTCGTGTTCCTGGAGGTGCACCGGGGCGACGTGAGCCGGTTCGAGAACGAGCCGGTGCTGTCGGTGGCCGAGGAGGACGGGCGGTTTGTGATCACGGCCCGCGACTGCGTGTCGGTCTCGCACACGATCGCCCAAGTGGCGCTCGAACTGGCGGCCGGGGGCCGGCCGCTCGACGTGATTTTCGGCTTCGCCAAGGGCTCGCCGCTGCGGCTGGCCCTCGACTTCGTGCTCTTCGGCTCGGGCGACATCCCGGCCCGGGTGCTCGCCCTGATCGAGCGGGCCGCGCCCGATCCGGCCGCCCGGCCCACGGTGATCGTGGCATCGTGAGCGGCTCTGCGCGCGCAGGCTCGGGGTCGCCCATGCCATCTCGCCGGACGTTCGCTGCGGCCATCCTGGCCTTCGCTCACTCCGTGCCAGCTTCGCTTCGGCATCCTGCCTGCGCTCGCTGACAAGGCCGGCTCGATTGGCACGGGCGACCCCTCGCAGCCTTTGGTTGTGCTCGCCGGCACAGTCCGGCTCCGGGGCACGGGCAACCCCTCGCAGCCTCTCCTTGCGCTCGCGTAGCCGCGGGCATCTTGCCCGCGGAATCCGCTCAGCCCTTCTGCAGGGCCGCCGTGAGGTCCAAGATCGCCTTCTTGCCGTCGGCGAAATACATGAGCGTGTTGTCGGCGGCGAAGAGGGGGTTCGGGATCCCGGCGAAGCCGGGGGAGAGCGACCGCTTCACCACCACCACCGTCTTGGCCTTGTCGACGTCGAGGATCGGCATCCCGGCGATCGGGCTCGTGGGGTCGTTCCGGGCAGCCGGGTTCACGACGTCGTTGGCCCCGATCACGATCGCCACGTCGGTCTCCGGGAAGGTGGGGTTGATGTCGTCCATCTCCCGCAGCTTCTCATACGCGATGTCGGCCTCGGCGAGCAGGACGTTCATGTGCCCCGGCATCCGGCCCGCCACGGGGTGGATCGCGTACTCGACCGTCGCCCCCCGCTTCTCGAGCGCGTCGGCCAGTTCGCGGACGGCGTGCTGGGCCTGGGCCACGGCCAGGCCGTAGCCCGGCACGATCACGACACGGTCGGCCCCCTCGAGCACCATCGCCACCTCCTCGGCGCTCGCGCTCTTGATCTTGCCGGCATAGACGTCGTCGCCGCTGACGGCGGCGGTCGTGCCGAGGCCGCCGAAGAGCACGCCCACGAGCGAGCGGTTCATCGCCTGGCACATGATCGCCGTCAGGATCAGCCCCGACGCTCCCACGAGCGAGCCGGCGATCACGAGCACGGAGTTGTCGATCACGAAGCCGGCCGCCGCAGCGGCCAGGCCCGAGTAACTGTTCAAGAGGCAGATCACGACCGGCATGTCGGCTCCGCCGATCGGCATCGTGAGCGTGACGCCCAGGGCGCTGCCGGCGATCACGAGCAGCCAGAAGAGCAGGTTCGACGAGGGATAGGCGCAGAGGCCCCAGCCGACCAGGAGCGTCACCGCCGCCAGGCCGAGGTTGATCCAGTGGCGGTTGGGGTCGGTCCAGGGTTTCTTGAACTGCGGCAGCTCCTCGAGCTTGCCGAAGGCCACGAGGCTTCCCCAGAAGGTGACGGCCCCGATCAGACCGGTGAGGGCGGTGGCGATCGCGAACTGCGTCCACGGGGGGAGCGGGCTTTGGGCGAGTTTGGCCGCGGCGGTCGCGTTCCAGAGTTCTGCGCCCGCCACGAGCGTGGAGGCGGCGCCGCCGAAGCCGTTCAAGAGCGCCACCATCTGCGGCATGCCCGTCATCGGGTACTTGAGCGCCATCACCGCGCCGACCGCGGCCCCGATCGCCGCCGCCACGCCCACGAGCACGAGTGGCCAGCCGCCCCGCTCCGCAAGCGAGTCGAGCACGGGCCGCTCGAAGCAGGCGGCGACGAGCGCGATCGCCATCCCGAAGGCGCCCAGGTAGTTGCCCTTCACGGCCGTCCGTGGGCCGGTCATGAGTTTGAAGGCCACGATGAACAGCATCGCGGCCGCGAGGTAGGCGAGGTTGATCCAGGCTTGGCTCGACATGGCGGGCTACTTCTTCTTCGGTTGGAACATTTCGAGCATCCGATGGGTGACGACGAAGCCCCCCGCCACGTTCACCATCGCCAGCGCCACGGCCAGGAGGCCGAGGAAGTTGCCGAACCGGTAGCCCGCCGTGGCCACGGCCGCGGCCACTACGATCGCTCCCACGGCGGTGATCCCGGAGATGGCGTTCGAGCCGCTCGTCAGCGGCGTGTGGAGCCGCTGAGGCACCTTCGTGATCACCTCGAAGCCCACCCACATGGCGAGCAGGAAGACCGTCAGCAGACGGATGAACTTGGCCGCCGCGTCCTCCGGGGCGGCCGCGGCGTCGGCGAACAGGATCGCCAGATGGTGGGTCGTCATCACTGGGATGTGGTCCTTGGGTTCTCCGCGAACGGCGACGTCAACTGGGGTGGTGCGCCGGGTGGGCGGTGATCACGAGGCGGTGGAGGCTTCCAACGGCGGCAGGCCGAGCTTCTCCCGGATCTTGGGATGGACGACCTGTCCGCCCGTGGCCACGAGCGTGTCGCGCACGATCTCGTCGTCGGCGGTCACGCTCGGCAGGCCGCACTTCACGAGGTGGGCGAGGAAGGTCGCGATGTTCTTGGCGTAGAGCTGGCTCGTGTGGCCGGCCACGTCGGCCGGCAGGTTCGTGGGGCCGAGGATCGTGACGCCGTCCACCACGACCGTCTGGTCGGGCTGCGAGCCCTCGCAGTTGCCGCCGCGTTCGGCCGCCATGTCGACGATCACGCTGCCGGGCTTCATCCGCCGGACCATCTCGGCCGTGACGAGCACCGGAGCCTTCTGCCCCGGGATCAGCGCCGTGCAGACCACCACGTCGCTCTCGGCGACGACCTTGCCGAGCAGGTCCCGCTGCTTCGCGTAGAACTCCTCCCCCATCGCCTTGGCGTAGCCGCCGGCCGTCTCGCTCGCACCGGTTTCGAGCGGCAGCTCCACGAACTTGGCGCCGAGGCTCTGCACCTGCTCCTTGACGGCCGGGCGAACGTCGTAGGCGCTCACCTGGGCGCCCAGTCGCTTGGCCGTGGCGATCGCCTGCAGGCCGGCGACGCCGGCGCCGAGCACGAGCACCTTCGCCGGCGTGACCGTGCCGGCGGCGGTGGTCATCATCGGCAGGATGCGGGGCAGGTGGGTCGCGGCCACGAGCACCGCGCGGTAGCCGGCGATGTTGGCCTGGCTCGAGAGCACGTCCATGCTCTGGGCCCGCGTGATCCGCGGCACGAGTTCGAGCGAGAAGAGCGTCACCCCCTTCTCGGCCGCCTCACGGCAGGCACCGGGCGAGGAGAGCGGGTCGCACAGGCCCACGAGGATCACACCGGGCCGGAGCCGGTCGCGGTCGTGGCACCAGCCCTCGCCGCAGGCCCCGCAGGTGCGGACCGTGAGCAGACAGTCGGCGGCGAAGGCCTCGTCACGGGCGACGACCGCGGCGCCGGCCGCCCGGTAGTCGTCGTCCAGGAAGCCGGCTCCGAAACCGGCGCCCGACTCGACGAGCACCTCCATTCCGGCCTTCTTCAACGCCGGGACCGAGGCGGGCACGAGGGCCACCCGCCGCTCGCCGGGAAACGTTTCCTTGAGAACGGCGACCTTCATGGCGGACCGGGGAGAAAATGGGCCTCCGCGTCGGGAGGCGGCCTCGGGGATTCCGAACTGGCCCAGAGTGTGGTCACAACGCCCGCCGATCGCAACCGTCGGCGGGACGGCGGTCGGCAGAGGCCCGTTTCGCCCATGCTTTGCCGAGGCGGCTTGCCCGCGGGGGAGGCCATTGGTAGTCTCCGGGGCTCCCCCGTCCCCGCGGTTCGCCGCGGTACGGAGCCCGCCTCCGACGGCCGTCTTGGCGCACGGTCGGGCGGTTTGAGACGCCTCACATTTCAGGTTTCGATCCGATGAAGACCTACATGGCCAAGCCCGGCGAGGTGGAGCAGCGCTGGTGGCTCGTGGACGCCGCCGACCGCCGGGTCGGCCGGCTGGCGAGCGAGATCGCGATGGTGCTGATGGGCAAGCACCGTCCCACCTACACGCCCCACGTGGACACCGGCGACCATGTCGTGGTGATCAACGCCGAGAAGGTCCAGTTCACGGGCAAGAAGTGGCAGCAGAAGATGTACCGCTGGTACACCGGCTACATGGGGCTGCGTTCGGAGACCGCCGAGCACCGGCTCGGTCGCAGGCCCGAGCTGATCATCGAGGAGGCCGTTCGCAGGATGCTGCCGAAAACCCGGCTCGGCCGCGTGATGCTCGACAAACTGAAGGTCTACGCCGGTTCCGAGCACCCGCATCAGGCCCAGCAGCCCGAGCCGATGAAACTCGACGCCTGACCGGCGGCTGGTGAGCCGCAGCCGACGAATCCGCACCGCAGATCCACCGAGAACCGACCGAGGACACGATGACGACCGACGACCAGGGCACGACCACCACCCCCGCAGCCACCGGCGCCGTCCGGGCCGTCCGCCGCGGCGACGAGATCATCGCCACGGGCCGACGCAAGACGGCCGTGGCCCGCGTCCGTCTCAAGGCCGGCAACGGCGAGGTGACGGTCAACGGTCGTGACCTCGACGCCTACTTCCCCTCGGTGAAGGATCGGGCGCTGGTGTCGGGCGCGCTCGAGGACATGGGCAAGCGTTCGGCCGTCAAGGTCTCGATCACGGTCGACGGCGGCGGACCGACCGGCCAGGCCGGCGCCTGCCGGCTGGGGATCGCCCGGGCGCTGAAGGCCTTCGACGGCGAACTCGCCGAACCCCTCCGGCAGGCGGGCCTCCTCACCCGCGACGGCCGCATGAAGGAGCGGAAGAAGTACGGTCTCCGCGGTGCCCGGCGGGGCACCCAGTTCAGCAAGCGGTAGGCCGCCCGGCGGCTTCTGCGGCCCCGACGATCGTTACAGACGTCAGGACCGGCTCACTCCCTGCCGTTTTCCGGGCCTCGATCCGAAAGGCATAGTAGCCTTGTCCGGGATGCGACGTGCGCCCGTTGGGCCGTCATCCCGCTCGGCTGCCCCAAACTTTTCGCCGGAAGGATCTCCACCCATGTGCCGCTTCACCCTCACCGGTCCGCTGTTGGCAGTTGCTCTGCTGTCGCTCGCCTGCCCATCGATCGGTTCAGATTCGCAGGGTGGAGAGCCACGCGACGTGCTGGCCGCCGCCGCCGCCGGGGAGGTGGAGGTGCGGTTCATCCCCAACGACTCGAGGTCGGCACAGATCGTGGTCAAGAACGTGGGCGATCGGCCGCTGACGCTCCGCCTTCCCGCGGCGTTCGCAGGTGTACCGGTGCTGGCCCAGATGGGCATGGGGGGCATGGGCCAGGGCGTTGCGGGCTTCGGGGGCGCCGGCATCGGTGGCGCGCCGCAGAACGTCGGTGGCGGCGGCATGCAGAACGCTGGGATGGGCATCGGTGGCGCCATGGGAGGCGGCGGGTTCTGCTGGGTGGCCCGTGAAGTGTATGGCGTTCACGACCAACGCTGGCTCGCTTTCCGACAGTGGATGACCTGGCGGGCACCGGCGTGGCTGCAGGATCTCTACCGGCAGCGTGGCGAGGAGTTCTCCGTCTGGCTGCGCGAGCGGCCCGTGGCGAAGACGACCGTGAGGATCGCGATGGATCGGGCCATCGCGGAAACGGGCGACGCTCCGGCAGGCGGCCTGCTCCGGGTCGCGACGGCTGCTGGCGACGCCCACGCGAAGCCGTTCTCGGTGTCCGCCGGCCAGACCCTCGCCATCCGCGTGCCCACCGTCTGCCTGGAGTACGGCCGCCGGGAACCGACCCCGCGGATGCCGTACCGATTGGAACCACTGACCAAGGTCTCGGGGGATCCCAAACTCGACCTGCTGCTCGGCGGCCTGGCCAGCGGCCACCTGACGCAGAAGGTCGCCCAGGCCGCCGCCTGGCACATCGCCAGCGGCCGGTCATGGGAGCAGCTGGCGGCCGAGGTGGTGGACCACGCCGGCGGCGATCGCGACCCGCCGATGTTCACCGCTGCCGAACTGGCCGCGGCGAAGCAGGCCGTCGAGGCCGTCACGCGGCTGACGGCCGAGGCCCCCGCCGCCGCCTCCGCGGGCACCTCCGGCAACTAGCGGGCTCGCCGCGCCGTGGGCTTACCCGCGGCCCTGCCATGGGCTACAAAACGGGATGGCGGGTGGCCGGCGTCCACCTGCCAGACCGCCAGGAGACATGCCATGCAGCCCGCCTCGGCCCGGTCGCCCCAGGGCGACGTCGTGATCGAGACCCGCAATCTCTCGAAGGTCTATCGCGACTTCTGGGGCCGCAGCAAGAAGGCCGCCCTCAAGCCACTCGACCTGGAAATCCGTCGGGGGGAAATCTTCGGTCTGCTCGGACCCAACGGCTCCGGCAAGACGACGACGCTCAAGCTGCTGCTGGGGCTGATTTTCCCGACCGCGGGCGAGGCCCGCGTGTTCGGCCAGCCGGCGACCGACGTGGCCAAGAACGAGCGGATCGGCTATCTGCCGGAGGAGTCGTATCTCTACAAGTTTCTCGATGCCGAGGAGACGCTCGACTTCTATGGCCGGCTGTTCGGGCTGCCTCCCGAGGAGCGGGCCCGGCGGTCGGCGGCCCTGATCGAGATGGTGGGCCTCACCCGTGACCGCAAGCGGCAGCTGCGGGAGTATTCGAAGGGGATGACCCGCCGGATCGGCGTGGCCCAGGCGCTGATCAACGATCCGGAACTCGTGCTGCTCGACGAGCCCACCAGCGGGCTCGATCCGATCGGCACCCGGGAGATGAAGGACCTGATCATCGACCTCAAGAAGCGGGGGAAGACGGTGATCATGTGCTCCCACCTGCTCGCCGACGTGGAGGACGTCTGCGACCGGATCGCCGTCCTGCACCAGGGAGAACTCAAGGAACTCGGCCGCGTGGAGGACCTGCTGACGGTCACCGGCGTGACCCAGTTCCGGGCCCGGGGGCTGTCGCCGCAGGCGTGCGAGGAGGTGCGGGCGGTGCTCGCCCGCCACGGCGGTTCCGACATCGAGGTGGGCCATCCGACGACGACGCTCGAGGATCTGTTCCTGGAGGTCGTCAGGGACACCGAGGCCCGGCCCGGCCGGAGGGCCCGAGTAGCCGGCTCGCCGCAGGGCTCCACGGGGGGCTGACGTCCATGGTGCTCGAGCAGGAAATCCCATCCTTCGCGTCCTGGATCGGACCGGCCTTCCTGTCCTTCCTCCTGGCGGCGGGACTCGTGACGCTGTTCGTCGGCGTGGCCGCCTGGCTCATGCAGGCAGTGCTCAATGGGCCGCTCGAGGCGGGCGACCGGGTCTACCGCGGGGTGCTCACTGGTCTCAAGGATTTCGCCGGCACCTCCCTTCGTCGCGTCTGGGCGCTCGCCCGACTGGCGATCCAGGAGTCGGTCCGGCGCAACGTGCTGGTCGTGCTGGCGGTGTTCGCGGTCGTGCTCCTGTTCGCCGGCTGGTTTCTCGACCCCACCAACGTCGATCCCGGTCGGCTCTACCTGGGCTTCATCCTGGGGGCCACCTCGCTGCTCGTCTGCACCGTGACGCTCGTCCTCGCGGTGTTCAGCCTGCCGGCCGACATCAAGTCGAAGTCGATCCAGACAGTGACCACGAAGCCCGTGCGCACGGGTGAGATCGTCCTGGGGCGGTTCCTCGGTTTCGCCGTGGTGGGCACGGTGCTCTTGGCCGTGATGGGCGTCGCCGGCTGGGCCTTCGTTGTCCGCAGCGTGGCCCACACGCACGAGTTGCCGGCGGCGGCGGTCCGCGAGGTGCGCGACGGCGAGGGCAACCTGACCGGTTTCGAGGGGCGGACGGCCCCCGGCCGCGGCCATCGTCATTTCGTCACGCTGGACGCCGCCGGTAACGGCATCGCCGAGACCTTCCGGGGGCATCGGCACACGATCACATCGCGACCCGACGGCGAGGGGCTCGCCTTCGAGGTCGGGCCCCCCGAGGGCATCCTGGAGGCGCGCCGGCCGCTCCGGGGCCGCCTGCGATTCCTCGATCGCGAGGGCAAGCCGGCCGACAAGGGGATCAGCGTGGGGGCCGAATGGACCTACCGCCAATACATCGAGGGGGGAACCGCCGCCGCGGCCGTCTGGACCTTCGAGGGCGTCTCCGAGGAGGCGTTCCCCGACGGGCTGCCGCTGGAGATGACGATCCGCGTGTTCAGGACCTACAAGGGCACGATCACCGAGGGCATCCACGGTACGATCCAGCTTCGCAACCCCTCGAACCAGCTCCGCAGCGAGGCCTTCCCGATCGTGGCCCGCGAGTTCACGATCGAGCAGCTCTTGATTCCACGGAAGTTGAGCACGGTGCTGGCCGACGGCCGCGTTCGCGAGGCCGATCTCTACGCCGACTTCGTCGCGGATGGGCGGGTCGAGGTGTGGCTGCAATGCCTGGAGCCCGCCCAGTATTACGGCGTCGCCCAGGCCGACTTCTACCTGCGGGCCGGTGACGGTTCGTTCGCCCTCAACTACGCGAAAAGTTGCCTGGGAATCTGGTTCGCCATGCTGGTCGTGACGGCGCTGGGCGTGATGTTCAGCACGTTCCTGTCGGCGCCGGTGGCACTGGTGGCATCCCTGTCGGTGCTCCTGATCGGCCAGTTTCGGGAGTTCATCGCCCGCCTGTTCACGAGTCAGGTGACGGGTGACGCGACCATCGCTCCGGGAGGCGGGCCGATCGAGTCGCTCTACCGGATCGTCACCCAGATGAGCATCACGGTGGAGCTCGAACCCACGCCAGCCGTGCAGGCGATGAAGCTCGCCGACACGGTGCTGCTGGCGCCGATGCGGCTGGCGGCTGGGCTGTTTCCGTCACTCTCGGACTTGGGGACGAGCGATTTCGTCGCGGGGGGCTTCGACATTCCGGGCGATCTGCTGGCGGCCCATGCCGCTGAGACGCTCGCCTATGTGGCGGCGTTCTGCATCGCCGGAGCGTTCTGCCTGCGGGCGCGGGAGGTGGCATCATGAGCAGCAGGAACGGTCCTCGGGGAAGCACGGGCAAGCAGCAGGCGTGGCTGGGGTTGCGACCGGAGACGCTTCTGGCGCTCGTAGGCATCATGGCGCTCCTGCTGCCGCTCTCGCTCTTGAGCCAGCCGGCCGACTCGGAAAGCCCCGGCGGGCTGCTGGCGCGAATGCGGGCGGAGCGGGGGCTGTCGCAGGCCAGCCTCGGTGAGATCGACCCCACCGGCGAGACGATGCGCTTCGCGACGCTTGGGCTCAAGAACGTGGCCGTGACGCTGCTCTGGGACCGGGCGAACCATTACAAGAAGGTGGAGGACTGGGCCAATCTGTCGGCCACCCTGGAACAACTCACGAAGCTGCAGCCGAACTTCTACTCCGTCTGGGATTTCCAGGCCCACAACCTGTCCTACAACATCTCGGTCGAGTTCGACGACTACCGCGACCGCTACGCCTGGGTGATCAAGGGCATCGAGTTCCTCCGCCAGGGCATCGGCCTCAACGCGTTCGAGCCCCGGCTGCTCGGTCGGATGGGCTGGTTCATCGGGCAAAAGATCGGCCGTTCGGATGAGAAGAAGGAGTTTCGTCGGCTGTTCATCGCCGACGACGACTTCCACGAGCGGGACGACCCGCGGCGGACGCTTCCCGAGCGCGACAACTGGCTCGTCGCTCGCGGGAAGTATCGGCAGGCCCAGCAACTTGCCGACTCGGGCGCTCCGCTCAAGACGACGCCGCTCATCTTCCACAGCGAGCCGATGATGACGGCCATCAACTACGCCCGCGCTCTGTCGGAGGAGGGTACCTTCGGCAGCGCGGGCCGCCGCGCCTGGGAGTTGGCCGGGGAGGAGTTGCGCCGCTTCGCCACGCGGGAGATTCCCACCAGTTGGAACGTACCGATCCGGCTCGGGCTCAAGGAGGCGGAGGAGGCCCGGGCCAAGCGGCTTGCCGCCGAGATCGAGGCCCTCGTGCCGGGGCGATTCAAGGCGCTCGAGGAGGAACGCCGGGCGGCCCTGACGCCTGAGCAGCAGGCCGCCCTGGCGGTGCCGGCCATGGAGCGCGACGAGCGGCAGATGCAGCTGGCTTCCGACGCCGAGCAGGCCCTCAAGGTGACCTGGAAGGACGTGGCCCGTTCGGCGCCCCCCGAGGTCCGCGACCAGGCCTGGAAGCTGGCGCTCGAGGAGGTGGAAGCCCGCGAGACGGCCGAGATCATCGACCGCTACCGGGACATCGTGAACTTCGACCTCTGGCGGGCCACCTGCGAGGCCGAGGCGACCGAGCCGGCCCTGCAGGCGCGGGAGCTCACCTGGAAGGCCGACAAGGAGTTTGCCGCCGCCAAGCTGCAGGTCGCCAAGCAAGCCTACGAGGAAGCCTTCCAGGCCTGGCGGAAGGTGTTCGACGCCTCGCAGATCCTCCGCGAGGACGATCTCACCGCCGAGGACATGGCCGAGATCGTGGGCCGCTACCGGAAACTGCTCGAGCAGCTCGACGAACCGTTCCCGAGCCCCTTCATCCTCGACGACATCCTCGCCCGTGCCGGCCCCGTCACGGAGTGACCCCCGGGAGCCCGGTTCCGCCGGAACCGGGCCGGCGGTACCAACTGGCCGCATTGGTTCGCCGGCCGGGGGCATGCTCGTCACCTTCGGACTTTGCGAGTACTTACCTGATTCGAGTCGCCACCTGCGTGCTCCGCAAAGCTCCTCGGCTCCTGCGCGTGCCCCCGGCCGGCTCCTCAGCATCGAAAGTCTCGGCAGCGCACGTCTGACGTGATCCGATCAGGGTGTGACCGTACTCCTGGAGTGGACTGCGAGGGGTTGCCCATGCCAATTGAGCGGCGTTGCTGGCCGAGCGCAGCAAGGATTGCGCAGCGAAGGCCAGCATCGAGCGAGCGGAGGGCAGGATGCCCGGAGCGAGCGTCCAGCGAGATGGCATGGGCAACCCCGAGCCTGCGTCACCGAAGAGGCTGAATCCAGTGCGATCCGGTCCCGGCGTGACCGGACTCCTGGGCGGGCCTCAGGCGCGGCGGACGAGCAACTTGTCGATCCGGCGGCCGTCCATGTCGACCACCTCGATCAGGAGGCCCTGCCAGGTGACGCAGTCGCCCGCGGCCGGCAGCCGCTCGAGCTCCGCGAGCACGAGCCCCGAGACCGTGGTGTAGTCCCGCGGCCGTTCGTCGAGCCGGATCTCGAACCGGCGGGCCAGGTCCTCGACCGCCGCGGAGCCTTCCACGAGCCAGGAGCCGTCGGCCCGCTCGACGAAGTCGTGCGGTTCCTCGACCCGCCGGTCGTCGTGGATCTCCCCCACCAGCTCCGAGAGCACGTCGTCGATCGTCACCAGGCCGTCGGTGCCGCCGTACTCGTCGAGCACGATCGCGAACGGCGTCCGCTCCTTGCGGAAGAGTTCCAGCAGCCGGTCCAGCGGCATCGTCTCCGGCACGAAGACCGCCCGCCGCATGATCTTCCTGAGCTCGAGCGGCCAGCCCATCCAGGAGGTGCGGAGCACGTCCTTCGTGGCGACGTAGCCGAGGATCCGATCGAGCGAGCCCTCGTAGACCGGCAACCGCGAATAGCCGGCCATCGCGATGGCGCCGATGATCTCGCCGGAGGGCGTGTCGACGTCGAGGGCGTCGATGTCGATGCGGGGTCGCATCACGTCCCGCACGGTGCGTTCACCCAGCCGCAGGGCCTCGGCGGCCACGGCATGCTCCACGGCCTCGAGCACTCCCTCGGCCCGCCCGGCCTCGAGCAACTGCTCGATGTCGTCGACCGACACGGCCGGTTCCTGCCGGCCCCGCGCCCCGAGGAGCGTCATGACGGTGGCGGTGCCGAGGTTCAGGCCCCAGACGAGCGGCGCCGCCGCCCGTGAGAGCAGCTCGACCAGCGGGGCGGCCCAGCGGGCGAACGCCTCGGCGTTGCGGAGCGCGAGCCGCTTGGGCACGAGCTCGCCGATGACGAGCGTCACGAAGGAGAGTGCCATCACGAAGGTGGCCAGGGCCGCGGGTTTCGCGAAGCCCGCCAGGCCGGGAGCCGCCTCGGTGAGCCACTCGGCCAGCGACTCCACCACCCGCTCGCCGCCGAAGGCGGCCGCCAGCGTGCCCACGAGCGTCACGCCGATCTGCACGGTGGGCAGGAACCGGTCGGGATTGGAGGCCAGTTCGAGCGCCTTTCGCGCGGCCTCGTCCCCCTCGTCGGCGAGCGCCCGCAGCCGTCCGCGGCGGCTGGCCACGATGGCCATCTCGGCGCCCGAGAAGACCCCGTTGGCGAGCACGAGCGCGAGGATGACGATGAGTTCGAGGGCCATGGTGCGGTGGGCGTGCCTCTAGGCCCGGCTGATAACGGCCAGATTGTCGCGGTGGATCACCTCGTCGTAGGGGCAGTAGCCCAGCACGTCCGGGATCCGCTCGGTCCGCAGGCCCACGATCCGGGCCAGGTCGGCGGCGGGGTAGTTCACCAGGCCGCGGGCGAACGCGGCCCCGCCGCAGGCGAGGGCGACCACGTCGCCGGCCGCGAAGCGTCCCTCGAGCCCCGTGATCCCGGCGGCCAGGAGGCTGCGGCCCCCCGAGACGATCGCCTCCCGGGCCCCGACATCGACCTCGAGCGTGCCCCGGGCCTCGGCCGACCAGCCGAGCCAGCGCTTCCAGGCCGACACGGTGGCTTCGCGGCCCACGAACAGCGTGCCGACCTCGTCCCCCCGGCAGATCCGCTCGAGCACGCCCTCCTCGCGGCCCGCGGCGATGACGCAGTGGCCGCCCACCTCGGTGACGATGTCGGCGGCGGCGAGCTTGCTGGCCATGCCTCCCTTGGAGAGGCCGCCGGGCCGGTCGCGGGCCAGCGCCTCGATCGAGCCGTCGATCCGGTCGACTTGGGGCACGATCACGGCTCCCGGCTCCTCGGGGTGGCGGTCGTAGAGCCCCGCGACGTCCGAGAGGAGCACGAGCAGGTTGGCCCCGAGCAGCGACGCCACCAGCGCCGCCAACTGGTCGTTGTCGCCGAAACTGGTGCGGAGCTCCGCGACGCTGACGGTGTCGTTCTCGTTGATCACGGGCACGGCTTTGTATTCCAGCAGCGTGCGCAGCGTGTTGCGGATGTTGAGGTAGCGGGCGCGGTCCGAGAGATCCTCGGCCACGAGGAGCACCTGCCCGACGTGCCGGCCGTGACCCCGGAGCGACCGCTCCCAGGCCTCGATCAGGCAACTCTGGCCGACGGCGGCGACGGCCTGGAGGTGGGCCAGCTCGGTCGGCCGCCTGGGCAGCCCCAGCCGCCCCATGCCCGCCGCCACGGCGCCCGAACTGACGAGCACGACGCGGCGGCCCGACCGGCAGACGGCGTCGATCTGTCGGCCGAGCGAGTCGATGCGGCCGGCGTCGAGCAGGCCGTCGGCGCCGGTGAGCACACGAGAGCCCACCTTGACGACGATGACGCGGGCGTTCGCTGCGATCTGCTGGCGCGAAAGGTCGCTCATTGGCCGGGGTCGGGAGCCTCTCGAAACGTGTCGAAAACCGAGTATGGTATCCAGCCGTCAACGGCAGCGATACACTCGATGGCAGCGGCGGCCGCGGGAGTGATTCGTCGCCGGTCCGAAAGGCATCCATGAGCGACCTCCGTCACGAATGCGGCCTGGCGGCCATCTATCACCTGCCCGGCTCCGAGACGAGCCCCCTCTGTCCGGCCCAGGGGCAGGAGGAGGCCTCCCGGCTCATCCCCCGGATGCTCCTCGACATCCAGAACCGGGGGCAGCTCTCGGCTGGGATGACGGCCTGGAATCCGCACAAGAGCCAGCTTTTGGCCACCTTCAAGGAGGTGGGGAGCGTGAGCGAGGTGTTTCGGATGAGCCATCGGGGCAAGTACGAGAGCCTGATGGAGCAGCATGTCGGCCGGGCGGCGATCGGCCACGTCCGCTACGCCACCTGCGGGGCCGAGGACCGTGGCTATGCCCAGCCGCTCGAGCGGCCACACATCCAGAAGCGGAAGTGGTTCGCCTTCGGCTTCAACGGCCAACTGGCCAACTATCCCGAACTCCGGGCCGAGATCCTGGCCACCGACGACGCCCATCTGGCCCGCGACAACGACACCGAGGTGATCCTCCACGCGATCGGCCGCGAACTCTCGGGCACGGCCGAACCGACCCCGGCCGAACTCCTGGCCGCGATCGCGCGGCGTTTCGACGGCGCCTGGAACCTCGCGATCCTCGACGCCTGCGGTCGGCTGATCGTGGCCCGTGATCCGCTCGGCATCCGGCCGCTCGAGTACGCCCGGCTCGGGCCGCTCGTCGCGGCTTGCAGCGAGAGCGTGGCCCTGCTCAACCTCGGCTTTCCGGCCGAGTCGATCCGCTCCCTGGAGCCCGGCACGGCGCTGGTGGTCGAGGGGAACGACGTCCGCATCGAGCGGTTCGCCGCGGCGCCTTCCCGGGCCCGCTGCTTCTTCGAGTGGATCTACTTCGCCAACGTCGCCAGCACGATGGACGAGCGGAGCGTGTATCTCTCCCGCAAGCGGCTCGGCGAGGAACTGGCCCGCCTCGAGACCGTACCGATCGACGCCGACACCGTCGTCGTGCCCGTGCCCGACACGAGCAAGGCCGCGGCCGACGCGATGGCCTACCGACTCGCGATCCCGTCGGTGGAGGGCCTGATTCGCAATCGCTACACCGGGCGGACCTTCATCGACGGGGCGGCCAGCCGCCGGCAGAAGGCCGAGACGAAGTACACGCCGCTCCGCGAGGTGCTCGAGGGGAAGCGGGTGATCCTGGTGGAGGATTCGATCGTCCGCAGCACCACCATGAAGGTGCTCCTGGGACGGATGCGGTCGCTCGGCCTGGCCCGGGAGATCCACGTCCGCGTGGCCTGCCCGCCGATCGTGGCCCCCTGCTTCTACGGGATCGACATGTCCACCATCGACGAACTCTTCGCCCCTGAGTTCCTCGGTGGCGGGCCGCTCACCGAGGAGGCCCAAAACCGGATGGCCGCCCGGCTGGGGGCCGACTCGCTCCGCTACCTGCCGGTCGAGGCGGTGGCCCGCTCGATCGGATTTCCCGAGCAGGAACTCTGCCAGGCCTGCCTCACGGGCCGCTATCCGACGCCGGCGGGTGAGCGGCTCTACCAGTTGGCCGTCGCGCAGGCGAAGTCGGGCCGGCAGGCCGCCCGGACGTACGAGGCGGCGGCGACGTGACGCGGGCCACCGGAGCCCGGGCGGCCGAACGCTCGAGCGCCGCCCGCCAGACGGGCATGCCCGCCAGCCGCGTCCGGCGCTCGAAGTGCGTGCGGTAGTCGAGGTCGTGGGCCGGCTGACCCTCCTCCTCCACGCGCGGCTCGGAAAACAGGCCGGTCGCCCGGGCCGCCGCCATCGCCTCCAGGAAATACTCCTCCACGTCGGTCCAGACGTGGAGCACCGCGCCCGTCGCGAGCGCTCGCCCCGTCTGCAGCAGGAAGGGTTCCGAAAGCACCCGCCGCTTCCGGTGACGGGCCTTCCACCAGGGGTCGGGAAAGTAGACGTGCATGCCCGCCAGGCAGGCATCGGGCAGGAGTGACCCGACGAGCACTCCGGCGTCACCCTGGATGATCCGGGCGTTGGGCAGGGACGCCGCGGCCAGCTTGCCGGCGATCAGGCGGGCGTAGCCATGCGCGATCTCGATGCCCAGGAAGTTGCGTCCCGGAGCGGCGGAGGCGGCCGTGGCGAGAAACAGCCCCTTGCCGCTGCCGACCTCGAGTTCCACCGGCCCGGGCGAGGGGAACACGTCGGCCGGATCGAACGGGCTGGGCAGCGCGGCGAGTTGCAGCAGGTGCGTCGAGAGATCGAGCCGGGGGTCGGGCTTGCGGGGCGGGCGGCGGGGCATGGCGTCAGGAGGCGGCCACGCCATCGGTGGCGGCCGGGCGCTCGGCCGGGAAGAGGTCTTCCGGCAGGGGCACGCCCTTGATGACGCCGTCCACCACGATGCTTTCCCGCACGAGCCCCTGGAAGCGGCAGACGATCATCGCCCGCGGTCGGACGCGGACCCGCTCGACCGCGATCACCAGCCGGTCGCCGGGCACCACCGGCTCGCGGAAGCGGACCTCCTCCAGGCCGCCGAAGCCGATCACCTTGGCGTCGAGCAGGTTGTGCTTCTGTGTGTAGTAGCTGGAGAGCTGGGCCGCCGCTTCGCACATCAGCACGCCGGGCATGAGCGGCCGACCGGGGAAGTGGCCCCGCGCCCAGAACTCGTCCGGGGTGACGTCCTTGTAGCCCACGCACAGCCCGCGAGACTGGTCCTCGTGGACGATGGCCGTCAGCTGCTCCATCTCGAACCGCTGCCGATTCCAGCGGCGGATCTCGTGGATGTCGGCGATCACCCGGCCAAGGTCGTACTCGTCCGGGTGGATGATGTAGTCACGGGGGGCCACGGCGACGGGTCTCTCGGCTCGGGCGGGGGTTGGGCGATCAGGTGCGGATGTGCTTCCGCTTCATCTTCCGGGCCTTGCTGTTGGCGGGCCGGGCGCCGTGGTTGGCTTTCTTCAGGTTGCGATGGGGTTTGGCCATGGGAGCCTCCAGGGAGCCCGGGCGAAGCACACCGGGCAAGACGAGGTTGTACCACGCTCGCGCGGCGCGTTCCACGGCCAGGACGCTCGCCGGCAGTTCAGCGGTCGCGCTCCGCGGCCAAGGCCTCCCGGAGGCTCGTGCGGACGATCTCCAGGAAGCTTGCGACGAGAAACCCGAACAGGCCGCCGATCACGGCCGACGAGGCGCCGCCGAGCACCGCGCCCGGGATCGAGGCAGTGGTGAGGCCGAGCAACGCGGCCGATCCCACGACGCCACCGCAGGCGGCGCCGATGCCTGCCGAGACCGGCACCAGCCGGCCGAGGCTCGTGTGCCGCTCGAGGTGCGTGGGCCGGGTCGGGGGCAGGTCGGGCTGGGTCGCCCGGGGCACCCGCTCCAGCCTGCGGTCGGCCGCGTCGCGAAGGCTCGTGCCGATGGCGTTGCCCGCCACGTGCATGGCGACGCTCGCGGCCAGCACGACGATCGCCAGCCAGCCCGCCAGCCCCAGCCAGCCGATCGCGGCGCAGGCGAGGCCGAGCGCGACGGCCAGCCAGGCATAGGTGACGCGGCGCATGAGAAACTCCCGCCGGCAGTATAGGCGTCCGGCCGGCGGCGGCCCCGGCGGGCGGGTCGCTCACCAGCGCTGCTCGGCTGCATCGGCCGAGAAGATCGGCAGCAGCCGGTAGTAGACCTCGAGCGTCAGGATCGCCAGCGCCGTGTGGCCGAGCCGGCCCCCGGGCGCGGTGTCCGGGTCGGCGAAGGACCAACTGCCCGCCTCGTGGCCGGCCTGTGCCTGGCGGGCCACGAGCTGGTCGCGATTCCGCCGGTTCCAGCGGGGCCAGGCCGGGTGGTTCCGCAGGAGGAGCGCCTGCGACAGGTAGAAGTTCTGGTAGACGGCCTCGCGGTCGGGCCCCGGCTTGGCCAGACGGGCCAGGCCGCGGTCGATCGCGGCCTCTTCCGGCCAGGCCGTGTACACGCGACAGAGCAGGCCGATCGCCGACGTGCAGGAGCGATCCTGCGGCGCGAGGTAGCCGTAGCCCTCGCCGCTTCGCACCTGCACGCGATCGAGAAACCGGCAGACGCCGTCGAGCGTGGGGGAGGGCACCGCCACCCCGGCGAGGGCCGCGCTCTTGAGGGCGGCGAGTTGCCAGGCTGTGACGGTCGTGTCGCCCGCCTGGCCGGGCAGATAACGCCAGCCCCCACCATGCAGGTCCTGGGCCGTCTCGATGAACCGGACACCATCGCGGACGTAGGGCACGAGCATCCGATCGGCGGTCATGCCGAGTGCCTCGGCCAGGGCGAGGGTGGCCACGCCGTGGCCGTACATCGTGCCTTCGGAGAGATCACCGCCGCGGGGCGTGGCCCTCATCCGGCTCATCAGGTAGTAGAGGCCGCGGGTGACCGTCTCGCGGTGCTCCCCCTCCTCATGCGTCTGGCCGGCGCCGAGAAAGGGCAAGAGCGCGATGCCGGTGGCCGCGGTGGTGCTCGCCACGGTGCCGGGCTGCCCGCAGGCGCCGTCGCAGCGGCAGCCCGAGAGGTCGAACCGCCAGGAGCCGTCGGCGGCCTGATGTCGCGCGAGCCACTCGAGTCCGCGGGCGACCGCCGCCTCGCTGGCCGCGGAGCCACCGCGGGCTGCGACACCGGCGCCACGGGCCGCGCCCCGGCGTCCGCCGAAGATGTCGTTCCGGCGAGACGGGGAGCCGTCGCCCGGAGCGGTCGCCGGCTCTTTCACGGCGGCAGCCACTGTCGGCTCGGTGGCCGACTGCGCGGCAGCGGGGGGCGGCTCAACCGCGTCGGCCGCTTCCTGCGGGCTGGCCGACGCAGCCACGGCGGCAGCCGGGTTCGCCGCCTCGTCGACCGGGGGTGGGCCGGCCGCCGCTGCACCCGCGGGCCCGTCGCCGTCGACCGTTCCCGCGCCGAGCCGCGCGGCGGCCGCCTCCGGCAGAAGGTCGACCGCGGCCTCGAGCGCGTCTTGGGAGGCCGGCTCTTCGAGGGCGAGTCGGAGCGCCAGCGGCCGGTCCGCCGGTGGTGGCTGGATCACCATCAGCGCCAGCAGCACGAACGCCGCGATGTGGCCGACGAGGCTCGCGTAGGTCGCCCGGACGGAGCGGCTGGCGACCAGCCGCTCGATCATGGGCCGGCCGTCATCCAGCGCGCGCATCGCTCCCCCGATCCGGCGACAGATCCGACGACCGTGACGGTCGCGTGGACTCTGCCGGCACCGGCGAGCCGAGCCGATCCCGCCCGCCGGTGTGCCGTCGGCAGGCCGGGCCGGTGGGCTTGAGACGAATGCCCGCCGGCGGGAACCTTTCGCTGGTCGCGGCATCGCGTCGATCCAGGAGCCCGGTCCCGCCTCTGGAGCCCGGTTCCGCCGGAACCGGGACGCTGTCGACGCAGCGTCTCGCGTGATCCGGTCACGGCGTGACTGGACTCCTGACCAGGCTCCGGGAGGGATTGCCCGTGCCGCGGAGCCGGCGTTGCTGGCCGAGCGAAGCCAGGATGGCGAAGCGAGGCCAGCATCGAGCGAGCGAAGGGCAGGGATGCCCGCAGCGAGCGTCCGGCGATGCGGCGCGGGCAAGCCCGAACGCGCGAGAGCGACCCTCTCGCGTCATCCGGTCACGGCGTGACCGGACTCCTGAGCGTGACCGGACTTCTGACCGGCTACTCCTTGAACTCTTCCTGCACGCTCTGGTTCTTGTAGATCGGCAAGTGGCGGTAGTAGACCTCGAGGATCATCGTCGCCAGCGAGGTGCAGTAGAGCCGGCCGGCAAGTTCGGCGCCGTGCCCACCATTGACGCCATCGTGCCAACTGCCGGCCTCATGGTCTTTGTTCGATTGGTTCTTGAGCAGCAGATCCTTCATCTTGTTGTTCCAGGAGATCCACATTTCTCCCTCGAAGTGATGCATGATCTGCGTGGCGTAGTAGTTGAAATAGAGATCCCTGGAGGGGCCCATCTTGGCCAGGCGCTTCACGCCTTCCTGCAGGGGCGGATGATCCTTTTTCCAGCCGAGGTACATCCGGCACAGCAGGCCGACGGCCGACGTGCCAGGGCCCTTGCCCGGCCCCGTGTAGCCGTAGGCGGCGCCGTAGTCATCTTGAACCGAGTCGAGAAACTCCACGGCCTTCTTGACCGTCAGCGGATTGACCTGAAGGTAGGCCATGTTGCCGCTTTTCAGGGCCATGATCTGCCAGCCCACTGCGGAGGTGTCGCCGGGCTGGCGCGGCGAATACCGCCAGCCTCCGCCCACCGGATCCTGGGCCTGCATGATGAAGTTCAGCACCGCCTGGGTCGGTACGGCGAGCCGGTTGTCCTGCGACATCGCGTAGCATTCGGAGAGGGCGATGCCGGCCAGGCCCTGGGAATACAGGTTGCCACCCGGCGGCATCACGTTGCCCTTCCCCTGGATCGCCCGCTGGACGAGGAAGCCGATACCGGCTTCGATCTGCTTCTTGTAGGGCCCGTCACGGTGCGTGTAGCCGCGGCCAAGGAAGGGCAGCAGGGCCATGGCCGTGGCCCCGGTGCGGTCTTTCCCGTATTTGTCGCCGCCATGCGAGCACTTGCCCATGCAACTGGGGCACTGCTTCAGGTCGAACGACCAGCCGCCGTCTGGCATTTGGTGGATGGCGATCCACTTGAGCGCCCGGTCCACGGCCTGCTCCGTGTCGGCACCGCCCCCGCTCGCCGCCGCCAGTTTTGCGGCATTCGCCCGGCCGCCGAGGCCGCCGCCGGTGCCGCCGATCGCGCCGATGGTCGCCATCATGTCGGAGGCCGGTGCCGTCTCACTGCCGAAGTCGGTGAGTTCGACGGCGAGCGGCGCGGCGTCGAGGTCGTCGGCAAGCGCGGCCACCTCGACCGGCTCGACGGCGACCTCGGTGGTCACCATCACGTCGGCGACCGGGTCGGTCACGTCCTCCGGCTGCTCCTGGGGCATTTCCTCTTCTTCGAACTCGCTGAACTCCTCCTCCGCTTCGGAGGCAGTCGACGTGATGACGGCTGGCTGTTCGATCGTCGTATTTTCGCCGCTGATGAGGGCCATGCTGAGCAGCACCACGATGTGCACGAGCATGCTGATCGCCCAGGCCGGCATGGCCGAGAGGAACCCGCGCCGCACGGGCGCGAGTTCCGGTTCGTCCGCGTCCTCGGCGCCGGGCTGGCTGGCGGCTGCCGGGCGGGCCGGGGGCGCGGGAGCCGGCGGAGGGGGCGACTTGGCCGGCGGCTTCGGCGGCGGTGCCGAGCTCTGGGGCTCGGGCCGCTTGGGCGTCGCCTTGGCCGGGGGCTTGCCGGGCGTGCGAAGCGAATCGGGATCGATCTGGCTTGCCATGCGCGTTCACCCCGGAACGAAAACTCAGCGACCTCAGCGGCTGAAAACAGACATACTCGCCCGCGAAAAAGTATAGCAACGGAGACGCCGCCGGGGCGACCGCCGGGCGGGGCATCACGCGGCCGGTAGCTTTGGAGGCCACGCCGTCTGCTCCCGCGAAAGCCGCTGCTCTCCCCGACCGTGGCCAACGCGCGGGGCAGCGGGTTCCCGGCATCGCTGGGCTGCCGAAATCCACCCGTTGCCAAGGTTCGGGCTGCGAGGCTGGCGTTCCGGTCGGCCGGCGGGTAGGGTACGGGGCCCGCGGGTGCGTCGCCGGCAAACCGGCTCCTCGGGGCTCGTGCCGCCGCTGGCGCGTGCCCGAGGCGACGGCCGGCCGGCTGAAGGTGAACACGGCGGATTCAAGAAGGGCTGACGCGACCACATGGCCAAGGGCAAGAAGAAACTCGAGGTCGTCCACCTCGTCTGCGAGGAGACGGGCGACATGAACTACACGCTGCGGCGGAAGACCGGTGGCGAGAAGCTGAAGGTCAAGAAGTATTCGCCCCGGCTCCGGAAGCACACGCTGCACAACGAGAAACGGAAGTAGTTTTTCGGGGTGCGGGCTTTCCGCCTGGTTGCAATGAACCGCTACGCGGCCGCGGAACCAACGTGGGGCGGGGGTCGCTAGCCGATCTGCTCGAGCGCCTCGGCCACGGCTTCTGGATCGCGGGCATCGACCGCCACGACGCGATCGGCGCGGTCGGCGAGCCTGCGGGGTGGAGTGAGCCCGCGGGGCACGAGCAGGAGCCGGCACTCGGCCGGCCGGCTGAATCCGCCCCGTGTCGGCCAGATCACGATCTCGATCTCACACGTGCCGCCACTCGCGGCGCGGGGCGCGTCGGCTAGCGCGGCGGCGACGGCCCGGCCGAGCGGCGAGGCCTCGAGGTCGGCCGGCAGGCCCCAGAGAATGTCGGCGCGATGGCGCGGGTGCAGGCCCGCGCGGCAGGCCGTCAGCCGGCCGCGGCGGCTGAAGTAGGCGACGTTCGCACCGTCGCGCCAGCGGGGCGTGGCCGTCGGATCGGTGGGATGCCAGACGTGCAGCGAGCAGGTGAGGTCGAGCACCGATTCCAGCGCGACGCCGGCCGCCCGGAGGCGGAGGCCGAGATCGTCGTCCTCCTGGCCCCAGCCGACGAATCGCTCGTCGAAGCCGTTGACCCGTTCAAAGTCGTCGCGCCAGACGCCGAAGTCGCCGCCGGTGAGACGGGGCTTGCTGGGATGACGGATGAGCGAGTGCCAGCGGCTGCGGCGATGGCGGCGGGCCAGACTGCGGGCCTCGCTCGCCGGGATTAGGCGCCCGAGATTGGTGAGCGACAGGTTCTCCGGCACCAGCAGCCGGCTCGTCTCTTCGGGCAGCCGGGCGCAGTGGCCGAGGAGCGCGAGCCCGCGCCGGCGCCGCTCGCGGTGGGCGGCCAGGTGGCCGCGGGGCAGGATGCAGTCGCCGTCGAGGAACATGAGGTAGCGGCCCCGCGCGAGCCGGGCCGCGTTGTTGCGGGCCAGCGCCAGCCGGAAGCCCTCGTGCGGCTGCGTCGTGAACCGCACCGGAAAGTCGGCCTGGGCGGCGAAGGCGGCCACCACCGCCGGCGTCTCATCGCCCGAGCCGTCGTCGGCCACGACCACCTCGAAGTCCCGGGGCACGCGGCGCTGCAGGGCGATCGACTCGAGGACGAGCGCGAGATGACGCGGTCTGCGGAAGGTCGTCACCAGGATCGAGGTATCAGGGGTGAAGGTGTCGCGGCCCTCGCCCGCCGGTTGGTCGTCGGTCATGCCGCGCTCCCTCCTCGGGCGGCCGCCTGCTCGATGGCCACGGCCAGCGGCTCCGCATCGCCGAGCGGCTCGAGCGCCACCTCGAGCGCCACGAGCGGCAGGTCTCCGAGCCGGTCGCGGCGGATCTTCACCAAATCCTTGAGCGTGGTCACGACGAGCTCCGCCCGCGATTGTCGAGCCCAGGTGGCCAGTGCCTCGAGGTCTGCGGGGCCATAGGCATGATGGTCGGCGAAGCTGCGAAAGCCGACCGGTCCGAGGCCGGTGTCGACGAGCGTGCGGCGGAACGCGGCCGGGTTGCCGATGCCGCAGAAGGCGGCCACGCGCCTGCCGCGGGCGCGGTCGAGCGGCTCGACGGTGCCTGCGGATGCACGCAGGGCCACCGGGCGGTGTTCCGCTTCCACCCAGATCAGGGGCGGGCGGCCGCACCGCGCCTGCTCGACGACCGCGCGAATCTCCTGGCGGCGGGCGGCTAACGCGCTCTTCGCGCGGGTCAGGACGACCGCGTCGGCACGAGCCAGCCCGCCCAGTGATTCCCGCAGCAGCCCGCGGGGAAAGAGATATCCGCAGCCGAAGGGATCGCTGGCGTCGATCGCCACGATGTCGAGGTCGCGGCGCAGCCGCCGGTGCTGGAAGCCGTCGTCGAGCACGGCCACGTCGGCCCCACGGCCGGCCGCCGTGGTCACGCCGGCCACCCGGTCGCGGTCGGCCACGTGCGGCACACCGGGCAGGAGGATCGCCAACTCCGCTGCTTCGTCGCTCGTCTCGTGCGGTCGGCTCGCATAGCCACGGCTCACGATCGCCGGGCGGAAGCCCCGCGCGGCCAGCCGCCTGGCCAGCCAGGCGACCAGCGGCGTCTTGCCCGTGCCCCCGAGTGTCAGGTTGCCCACGGAGATCACGGGCAGCTGGCCGGCATGCATCCGGAGCACGCCGCGGTCGTAGGCGGCGTTGCGAGCCGCCGTCACCAGTCCGTAGGGCAGCGCCAGCCCGCCGAGGAGACACCGCGCCAGACACGGGCCGGGGCCACGGAGGGTGCCGTCGGCCAGCCGCCTGAAGGTTTCCGCGTCTGGCAGGATCGACATGAGCCAGCGGTTCTCGCATGGCCGCCGGCCGGGACCGGCCGGCGAAACGGGGCGTGGACGTGCGGCCGGTGTTCGCGTCACGACTCCGGTCAGCCGCACCGATATACTAAGGAGTCGGGCCGATTTTCGGGTGAGGCCGCCGAATGCCCGCCGCGGGAGTCGGCATGGTGACGGCCGGCGCGGCGTCGTGCGGAAACCGGCTCGAGCGAGCCAGGAGAGGTAGGGCCATGGCCACGGTTTCGGAGCACCCTGCCGACCCGCTCGCCGTCCGCCCCTGGGGCAAGGACGCCACCGAAGGCTCGAAATCGGAGCAATATCTGTCGCAGCGGTTCGCCGCGGCCATCGCCGACTTCAAGGGGATGGCGCTGGTGACGTTCCTGCTGGCGTTCGGCGTGGGGGCCGTCGGCTGGGTCGTCGTCGGGGTGCTGGCGGAGCACTGGCTCGTTCCGGGCGGCCTGCCGAGCTGGGCCCGGTGGGGCTGGCTGGCGGTCGCCGTCATCGGCACCGCCGCGGCCGTCGTCCGGTGGCTCATGCCCCTGCTGCTCTATCGCGTGAACCTCGTCTACGCGGCCCGGGCGATCGAGCGGGATCACCCGGAACTGCACAACGATCTGGTCAACGCCGTGCTCGTGAAGGAGCGGTCCGACGAGGCAGCCGAGGCGGTGGTGAAGTCGCTGCGGCGGCGGGCGGCCCGACGGCTCTCGAAGGTGCCCGACGAGGGCGTGGTGGACCGCACGCCCTCGATCCGCCTCGCCTGGATCCTTGCGGCGCTCGTGTGCCTCGCCTGCCTCTACCAGCTGCTGGCTCCCAAGAGCCTCGTCATGTCGGCCGCGCGGCTGGTCGCTCCCTGGAGCGGCATCTCCGCGCCTTCGCGGGTGCGGATCGATCCGCCCCGGCTGGCCTGGCGGATGCCCGGCGAGGATCCCGCCGTCGCCGGTGAAGCCGCCCGCGCGATCGACGTGGTGCGGGGCACGGCCGAACTCGTGCGGGGGCGACAGCTCGTGGTGACGACGGAGATCGGGGGGCTGGCAGCCGACGAGAAACCGGAGCTGGTGGTCAGTCCGCTGCGCGAGGATGGCGGGATCGACACGGCCGCCGCTGCCTGGCGGATGCCGCTGAAGGTCGCGGTGGGCAGCCGCCGGACCGTGATCGTGCCTGGTGACGATCGGGGGCTCGACCAGCCGGTGGAGCTCGTCATCGCCGCCGGCGACGCCCGGAGCGAACGGATCCGCGTCGCACTCGTGGATGCCCCGGCCGTGCTCGTGCGGGAGATCCGATACGAGTATCCGGCCTACATGGGCCGCGAGTCCGAGACGCTGCCGGGTCAGGGCGACATCCGGGGCGTCGAGGGAACGAAGGTCACGATCGTGGCGGCTGCCAACCGGCCGCTGGCCTCGGCGGCGGTCGATCTCGGCTGCGATGGGCGGCGGGATGTCTCGCTGGCGCTCGAGCGGCCCGAGGATACGGTGGGCGCGGGCACGTTCACGCTCAAGCTGAATGCCGACCGCAGCGGGCCGGAGTTCACGGCGTACCGGTTCGTGTACCGGCCCCGCGGGGCGGCGGCCAGCCGCTCCGAGGCGGATGTGGTGGGGTTGCTCGAGCATCGCATCGAGGTGCTCCCCGACCTCGCACCGGAGGTGGCCATCGAAGTGCCCGAGGAAAAACTGCTGCGAGTGCCTCCCGATGCTCCGGTGACGGTCCGCGTCAGGGCGCTCGATCCCGACTTCGGGCTGGCGAGCGTCCGCGTCGAGACGAGGTTGGCCGGCGGCAAGCCGCAGGCCGGTCCCGAACTCCTCGTCGGTGGTTCCAGGAAGAGCCTGCGGGTGGCGGGCACGCTCGTGCCGAGCGACTTGGGAGCGAAGCCGGGGAGCACGCTCGAGTATCGGGCGGTCGCTCGGGACACGCGGCCAGAGAGGCCCAACGAGACGGCCACCGAATGGCAGGCACTCCAGATCGACGCATCGGCTGCTCCGCAGCAGGCGCCGCCGGAGCCGAAGGCGGGAGAGCAGTCCGAGCCGAATGACGGAGGCCAGGAGCCTGGCACGGGCCAGGACGGAAGGCAGCCGCAAGGCGGGCAGGGCCAACAGGGGGGTGAGGGAGAGCGCGGTGGCCCAGCGGATCAAAAGAATCAGGAGGGCGGCCAGCGGGAAATGCCCGAGCGGTCCGACGACGCCGGCAAGCAGCAGCAGGGTGAGCAGGGTGAGCAGCAGCCACAGGGGCAACAGCCGCAGGGCCAGCAGCAACAGGGCCAGCAGCAACAGGGCCAGCAGCCCGATCCCACGAAGCCTGGCGAACAAGAGGGCGAGCAGCGTGGCGAAGGGCAGCAGCCTTCAGACCAGCAGGGCCGCAAGGAGGGGCAGCAGGGCCGCAGTGAGGGGCGGCCAGGGGAGTCGGGCCGTGACCAGGGCGGTCAGCGTGGAGAACAGTCCGGCGCGGGACGGGATGGCGACCGGCAACAGGGCGACGGCAAGGGCCGCCGGGATGGGGCCCAGCAGGGGCGTCCGGAGTCGGGTCAGCAGCAGGGCGGCACGCAGCAGGGACAACGGCAGCAGCAGGATGGCCAGGGCGGTCGCGAGGGCGCAGGCGAGCAGGCAGGTGGCGAGCAGGCAGGTGGCGAGCAGGCAGGTGGCGAGCAGGCAGGTGGCGAGCAGGCAGGTGGCGAGCAGGCAGGTGGCGAGCAGGCAGGTGGCGAGCAGGGCCGCCAGCGGCCCGAGCCCGCCGTCGCTTCGGATGGTACGAACGACGGCGAGGCCATCGAGCGAATCCTGGAGAACCGGCGACGCACCGCGGCTGGCGACGAACGCGAGCCCGGCGCCGGCGGTAAGCCGCGTCAGGGTGAACAGCGGGGTGACGAGCAACGGGAACGCGGCGAGCAAGCGGGCCAGCCGAGTGATCAGCAGGGCCAGCAGCAGCCGGGCGCGAAGCCGGACGATCGGCACGCAGAAAGACAGCCTGACCAGCAGTCACGTGAGCCAGGGCAGAAGCAGGGCGAGCAGCCGGGGGACAGGGCTGCCCAGCGGGAGACTGAGCGGAAGGACCAAAAGCCGGAGGAAGCCGGGCGGCAGCAAGCGCAGGAATCGCAGTGCCAGAACGCCGACGGGAAGCCGTGCGGAAAGTCTGGTTGCTCCTCGTGCAATGGCGGGAGCAAGTCTGGCGGTGGCTCGTCGAGTGGTCAGGGCCAGCAGGGTCAGGGTCAGCCGGGTCAGGGTCAGCCGGGTCAGGGTCAGCCGGGTCAGGGTCAGCCGGGTCAGGGTCAGCCGGGTCAGGGCCAGCAAGGTCAGGGTCAGCCGGGTCAGGGCCAGCAGGGTCAGGGCCAGCAAGGTCAGGGTCAGCAGGGTCAGGGTCAGCAAGGTCAGGGTCAGCAAGGTCAGGGTCAGCAAGGTCAGGGTCAGCAAGGTCAGGGTCAGCAGGGTCAGGGTCAGCAGGG
>JBJTAA010000175.1:0-2404 GCA_046090525.1 Planctomycetota bacterium | reverse complement strand
TGCCGCAGCGTCCCCTGGAAGCCCTCCGGCTCGTTCTCCGCGTCCGGCCGCTCGCCCGCGGCGAGCTGGTCGCGCAGCCGCTCGAAGGCCTCGTCGAACCGGGCCCGCGGCTGGCTGGCCAGGAGGGCGTCGAGCAGGGCCACCTGGATGCGGCCGTAGCGGAGGCGGCCGTCGTGCTTCTGGGCCAGGGCCGCGAAGGGGGCGAACTGGGCGGCGAAGGATTCGGGCAGGATCCCCAGCGAGCCGTCGGCCAGTTCGACGGCGCGGCGGCCCGAGGCCAGCGCCTCGAGCAGGGCCGGCAGATCGGCCGACACGCCGCCGAAGTCCATGTCGGCGGTGAGCTCGAACCAGTCGATGCCGCTGGTCACGTTCCAGGAGACGCTTCCCGCGGGCCGGTAGCGGCGGCCCGCCACCTCGACCGTCCAGCCCGCCGCGGCCAGCTGCGACACCGAACTGTCGAGCCGGTTGCGGGCCACCTCCACGTGGTGCGCCTGCGGCTCGCCGTCGAGGCTCGCTCCCCGCGGCGGCGTGAAGCCGTGGCGGGCGAGCGCGGCGAGCGCCTCCCGCTCGGCTGCGCGGTCACGCCGCACGAGCACCCGCCGGTCGGCGTCGGCGGCGCCTCCGGCCGGGTCGTCGGCCGCGATCAGGATCCCGGAGTAGTCGAACCAGACGCGGCCGGCGAGCTGCACCCGCGGCTGGGCCCGGCGCCGTCGCGCCCCCGCCGGCCCCGGCTCCTCGTCGGAGACGGCTGGCGAGTCGTCGAGCACGAGCTTGGGCTGCGGCGGCCCCGACTCGATCCGCCAGCCCGTCCAGGCGGGCAGCACCACGCGGGGCAGCGCCGCGAGCGAGGCCAGCCGCTCGATGAGCCCGTCGCAGTGGGCGGCCGACAACTCGATCGGACCGCGCCGTTCGAACTGGTCGATCCAGGCCGCGGCGTCGCCCGCCTCGAGCCGGGCGATCCGGTCGGAGAACACCACGATCCCCGCCTTGAGGATCGCCCGCGGGGCGCGGAGGTCCTTGCGCTGGCTGCCGCGGACGAGCGCCGCGGTGAGCGTCGCCTTGGCGGGCCGCGGTGGCGGCGCGTCGGGGTCGTCGTCCCGGCGGCGGCCGGGCAGGTCGTCGTCGTCGGGCTCGACGACGAAGGCCAGTTCCCAGGGACGGCCCCCGTCCCAGGCCAGGGGCACGATCTCGTCGGGGGCCCGCCGCGGCTCGGGCTGCACCACCAGCCGCCCGGTTTCGCAGAGCAGCGCGAGATGGGCCGGCGCCGACCGCGGGCTGACCACGATCTTCGCGATCGACCGCCGTTCGAGCGGCACGGTCACGCCCCGCTCCTCGGTCGGGGTCGCGCCCAGCAGCCGCTCGAGGATCTCCCGCTCCTGGCGATCGAGGTCTTCCAGTTCCACCTCGCCCGGACCGAGCGTGATCGGCCGCGGTCGGCCGGTGGCCTGGCCGGCCACGTCGAGCTGCATGCGGCAGGGCGTCAGCACGGCGGCTCTCGCCTCACTCGACGCCGCCGTGTCGAGCAGGAAGACAAGCGCGCCACCCGTGCGACGGGCGTCGGGAATCGCTAGGCCGTGCGACCGCACCGCCGGCTCGACGAGCCGCCGCCGCTCCTCGAGTTCGGCGGCCCACGGCGGCAGGCGGGGGCCGGACAATCCGGCCGCCGACCGGCGCCTGGCCGCCACCCGCTCCAGGGCCGCCGTGACCGTCGGCGCGGCATCCTCGGCCGGCGGGCCATCGTCGCTCGCGACCCCGTCGTCGCCGATCACCTCGAGCGCGAGCGGGGTCTGGTCGTGGATGCCCGAGAGCAGGCCGCGGCGATCGACCTCCAAGAGCACCGCGGCGAGCACCGCACACGGCTTGCCGGCCCGACCGGCGGTCGACGTGCAGCGGCTCTCGAGCGTCATCCCGCCCCGGCGGTGGGCGGAGAGGTCGAGCAGCACCTCCTGCGCCTCGCCGGTGGCGTCCACCACCGTGGCCCGCACGTGCCCGACCCGGGGGCAGGAAACCGCCGCGGGCGTGAGGCCACGGGCGGTGGCGACGTCGCGGGGCGCGAAGAGATGGAAGAGTCTTTTTTCGAGCTTCTTCATGGGGCCTGACGGAGGGCGGTCGCCGCGCAAGACGACCATCCGGGCCGCGTCGCGAAGCCCACCATCCTAACGCGGCCGGACCATCGCGGCCAAAGGCTCAGCTTCCCTTCACCGTGGCGATCAGTTCGAGCACGTTCTCCACCGGCGTGCCCGGCAGAACGCCGTGGCCCAGGTTGAAGATGTGTCCCGGACGACCCCCGGCCCGGGCGAGCACCTCGCGGGTGCGCCGGCGCACCGTGTCGCGGTCGGACAGGAGCACGACGGGATCGAGGTTCCCCTGCACGGCGCGGTCGTGCCCCACCAGCTCCCAGCCG
>JBJTAA010000174.1:0-10688 GCA_046090525.1 Planctomycetota bacterium | reverse complement strand
TTCAAGCCCGGTGACGGTGGCGCTTCCCTTGGTGGTCGTGCCGACCCGTACGAGCGTCTTTGAATCGAGACCGATCGTGAGAAGCTTCGAACTGCCGGTGAGGACGAGCTGCTCCGTGGCGGCATCGTAGGCCGCGGCGAGGGTGCCCACGTCGATCCGTTGGCCGGCAATGTCGAGGCTGCCGATGAGGGCCGCGTCGATGGAGGCCACGCGTCCGTCGCGGATCACGAGTCCTTGGTTTCGCAGCTCGATCCCGACACGGGCACCGAGCACGTCGAGCGTGGTGCGGCCGGCCAGCCGAAACTCGCTCGGTGTGCCGAGATCCGCGTCGGCGGCGACATACCGCACGGCGAGGTCGTCAACCTCGATCGCGCCAAAGCCCAGGTCGAGACTGCCCCCGAGCCTCAGGCCGAAGTCCTTGACCTTGACTCCGTCGAAGAGCAGACCGGTGGTGGCATCGACCTGGAAGGTGAGCGCCTGCCTGCCATCGACCACCAGCCGGCCGCTGGCGGTCGAGAGGCCGGTCACGCCGGGCAGGCCCACATAGGGCTGGAACTCATCGAGGAAGAACTCAAACGGCGACTTCTTGACGACGATGGCGTTGAAGTCACCGAGCACCAGCTTGAGCCCGAAGTCGGCGATGCGACCCAGCAGCCCGGGCGACTCGTCGAGGTCGAGCACCAGCGTCGAGCCGGTCGCGATGTCGTAGCCGATGGCGGTGGGCGGGGAATTCGGATCGGGCGGATTCCAGGCTCCGCCGCGATCGTTCACCTGCGTGCTCGCGCCGAACAGGTCGCTCGTCGGGGCCGCGCCGACCGTCGGCGGGCCGGCGGGTACGAAGCCGGCGGGGAGATCAAACTGGTATGAACCATCGCCCCCGACCTTCATCGAAAGCGAACGCCCGTCAACGGCGGCGAGCGTGACGACGGCGTTCTTGCTGGGCCGCTCGCCCGCGTCGAACTGTCCGTTGCCGTTGGTGTCGATGAACACCCGGCCGTACACCACGTTACCGGAAAGCGCGAGGCTAAAGTCGGCGGTCTGGGCCTCCGCCGTCTTCGCCACCGTGACGGTGGGCGCGGTGGGATTGTTCGGCGACCAGTTTGCCGCCCGGTAGGGCGAGTTCTTCGGCAGATCGACGACCACGCGATAGTTGCGGCCCGCACCAAGTTCGTAGAACGCATAGCCGCCGGCATTGTCGGTGAACGTGGAAGTCTCTCCTTCGTTCCAGCGGCCGTTGCCGTTGGCGTCGATGAAGACCTTCAGGCCGGTGAGCGGGGAGGGGCCTTCGGGGATCTGCGGTGGATCCTGGCGGTAGAACACCTTCCCGGCCACGAGCCCCACCGCTGTCGCGAATCGCGTCGGCTCGAGCGACGCGGGAGCATCGCCATCGAACGTTGCCAGGAAATCAAACGACTCGCTGCCGCCGGCCGGGATAGTGATTCCGTCTTGGAGGACATAGCGGTAGCCGTCGGGGCGAATCTCGACCGAGAACACACTCGCCTGCCAACCGGCGGTCACGAGCCGATACTGCGTGTCGAAGGCCACCTTCCAGAAAGTCGCGTCCTCGGTCGAGTCGTTCTGCAGCGTGATCCTGCCGGTGAAGCCATCCGGCCGCGTTTCCACCGCCGTGAACGACGGCTGCAACGGGCCGGTCCACACCGGGGCCGTGACGCGGCCGGAAAGGTCGGGCGATGGCACATAGCGGACAAGATTCGTAAAGACCGGCGGATTGACGCCGTCGTCGATTACGACGTAGGCGTATTTCGCACCGGGGCCGAGCCGCGTCTCCTGCCAGTCGATGGTGACGTCGATCGCGGAGCCGACCGCCCCGAGTTGTCGCAGCGGGATTCCCTGTGACGACAGGACGACGGGCTGGCCGTTGATCGCCGTGATCGGCACATTACCCCCTGCGGCGAGCGCCGTGATCTGCCATTGCCACGTCTGCGTGGAGTCGGTGGCGGAGATGCCGCGGGCATGCTGCGTGGCGGCCACCGATGCCTCGACAACTGCCGGCAGCGCGGGAAGCCGCACGAGACTCGCATCGATCGCGGCGGCCGACAGACGCGGAATCCGGCCGAACGACACCTGCTCGCCAAGCTGCATCCCCGGTACCGCGTAGCTGCTGCCGTTGGACAACGTCGTGCCCGTCTGATCGGGTACGAACGCTGCCGTGAAAACCTCCCCCGAGTTCGCCGCGGGTGAATCGACGACCGCGACGACGGCCTTCCGGATCCAGAGTTCCTTGACCTGCTTAACCGGAAATCGACTGTTGTACGGATCGAACAACGCCGGGTCTTCCGTCTCGGACCGGATGGTCACGTAGCCGTGAATGTTCTCTATCGCCACGCCTCGCCGGACAACGGGCGTGCCGCCTCGCGTGTCGAGATACAAGACCTCGGTGCCGGCCGGGAATTGCAGCCCGCTGTTCAGCCAGCCGCCCTGCGTGACACTTACGGCCCCCGCGGCTACTTCGCTGGGCAGGAACTGATTCTCCTCGACGAGCCACCATCGGCCGTACAGTCCGCCTTCTTTCTGCACCAACCAGCGGCTCGCGGTGACGTCCGCCTCATCCACGAACTGCAGCGAGAGCGTGGCGTTTGGCGATGCAAGGAGCGCCGGGCTCACGTCGAGCCGCAGCGCAGAACGGTTTGTGACAGCATCGATGGCCGTCACGACGAGCGTGTCGGCCGGCTGGCCCGCGCCGTCGAGGAAGGCGACCTTCGGCCGGCTGAAATCGAATGTCGTGGCCAGCTTCGGCGTGATGGGAGTCTGCGTCCATGGCTTGACTTCCACGAAGGCGAACTGTGTGGCGAAGAACTGCGACTGCGCCTTCGGCAGCAGGTAGTCCGAAATCTGCCGCAAGGTCGTGAACCGGTCGAGGATTCGCAGCAGGTCGCCGTCCCTGCCGGCATACCTATCGCCCGTGGAGCTGTAGACGATGCCGTCGCGAGCGCCCCTCCGGATGCGGTCGATCTCGGCATCGCCGGTGATGCGATAACGCTGGGCGGTGCGATCGATCAGTTCCGCCTTGCGCAGGTCGAGAACGACATCAGAATACGGCAGTGCACCGTCGAACGTCGGTTCGGCAGAGCGATCGGGCAGGGATCGGGCGACCTCGAGCACGGCCGCGTCCATCTCCCCGGTAGAGACCGCGATTCCCAACGCCGTGGGCACCCGATCGGCGAGCACGATCTCGTCACTGCGCAAGACCCGCCGCTGACCACGGAGCGTGAATCGCTCGACGAGTTTCTGCTCCTCGCCCGCGTCGAAGACGGCCGAGGTGTTGAACCGCACGAGGGGCTTCACAACGACCCCGTCGAGGGCGAGATCGCCGAACGTCCGCGAGGCGTTGGCCGCAAAGGTGGCCTGGCCCTGCACGGTCAGGGAACCGTCGGCAGCGAAGTCGGTGGGCCGCGTCGCGAACGGGAAGATGCGGAACGACACCGTGCCGCGCCGGATCCCGAAGCTGTCGGGCTCGCTCAGGCTCACGGTGGCCGGTGACGTGCCCAGGCCCCTTGCCTCGAAGGCATCCCAGCCGCGGGCCGACCAATCCGCGCGGAGGGCATCCTGAAGTGCCGGGGGCAGGCCGATCAGCTGGGATTCGAGCGAGCCATTGGCGCCGAAGATGGAGACCAGCCGCGGATCGAGCCGCCCCAGCGAGAGCACCTCGCCGGCGACCACCGTCTGGTACTGAAGGTCATCCACCGTCAAAAACGGCACGGTCAGCGTCAGGCTCGTGGCGCGGGCGTTGCCCGCGGACTCCCGCACGAGCGCCGCGACGTCGAGCGTTGTCTCGAGCGTCTTCTCCCCCGCCCTCCGGGGCAGGGATGATGTGGTGCCCGTGGGAACCGTCGATTGCGCGTCGCGGATGACCTTCGCGGCGGTGTCGCCGTTCCAGGTGATCCGCCTGTCCTTGAGGTTGTAGCCGAAGGCCAGGGAGCCCGCCTGGATGGCAACCCGCGCGACGTCCTGGGCTTGTGCCTCGGGAGACAAGGCTCTGGGATCGATCAGCGCCGCGAACTGACCGGAGAAATCACCGAGATACTGAACGAACCCGGATGCCTCGCCGGCAAGCGCGAACCGGCCATCGGCGGTGGTGAAGCTGGCGGCGGCGCTGAACCGTGCGTCGGCCACGTAGCTGGACCGTCCGTCGGCGTCATAGGTGTCGATCTCGATCCGTCCGGAAAAGGTCCCGTAATACTTGTTGTTTGCCCAGTCGAGCACGACGTCGGCGGCGGCCGTGATCGCTGCTCCCACCGTTCGCCCCGTGCCGGGAACGAAGTTCAGGGAATTCTTCCACCATTCGTTGTGCCGCTGGGCGAACGTGCCGCTCGTCGGAACAGCCCGCGGAATTTCCGCCCCGATGAGGGCGGTGCCGCCGATCCGCAGGCCGGTCCGATCGCCAACGAGCGTTCCATAGACATGCACCGGCGTGCCGTATCCAAACACGGCCCCGTCATGCCCGTTCGCAAATCGGTCGCCCACATCGACGCTGATCTGCCCCTTGATCACGATGTTGGCGGGCGAGTCGAGGTTTTCCACCGTCGCCTCGAGTCCGGCGAGATAGAGGCTCGTGCTGGGGATCTGGAGGCGGCTCCCGTTGACGAGCTCGTATCCCCCGCCCGGCGCTTCGCGGGCGGTGAGCGAGTCGTAGCGCAGGGTCACGGCGGTCAGCGTGCCGGCGTCGTAGACGAAGTCGATCCCGACATCGAAGTTTTGTCCGTCACTCCCCGGGAGACTTGCCCACTGGACGCGCGGCACGATCGTGATCGTGTTGGCGTCTGTCTGCTGCGACTCGAGCACCACTTCCTTCAGCCCGATCCAGCCGAGCCGGGCGTCGGTCAGGGCCACGCTGAAATCCCGCAGCACGAAGCCGCCGTCGTAGACGATGACCGCCGGGGTCTGCCGCGTGCCGAGACCGATCGAGGCCTCGAACGGGGCCGCCATGGTCACGTTGCCGAAGACTGCCCAGGCAGACTGCGTCCGCTCGGTGCCGGAGTTGTCGGTGAACGTGCGGCTGGCCTGGTAGGTGAGCCCCGCGGGAGCCGACTTCACGTGCACGCCACCGAGATTGAAATCGGACGTCACCGCAATGTCGACCGAATCGATCGCGCCCTTCACGAGCGACACGCCGGGCCGCGTGATCGAGCCGTCCGCGGCGACCTCGCCGAGGGCGAGCGTCACGCTGCTCTTGCCGAACGTCGCGGTGCCGCTGCCGGCCACCGCGATCAGCGAGGTCGAGGCGGTGGCGTCGTAGCGGAAGACGACGCCGTCGGATGCGACCGTGAGACCGTCGAGCGTCAACTCGCCGGAAACCTTGCCCGAGAGCTTCTCGACCCGGCCCCCGGCGATCCGCAGGCCGGCCCGCTCCGCCGTCGTGGCCGGCAGCACGAGCGCGGCGGTGCCCTTGCCGGCCGCATCGAGCATCGCCGTGCCCACGAACTCGAAGCCTTCTTCGATGTACGTGGCGGAGGCCGCCACCGTCACCGTGGCGCCGGCCACATTGATGACGCCATCGAGCCGGGCGTTCAAGCTGGCGATCTGCCCACTGGTGTTGATGCCGAGCCCGCCCTGCTCACGCGGCAGAGCGAGCGTCACCGATGTGCCGCCCTCCATCGCGTAGGTCGCCTGGCCCACCAGGCGGATCAGGCGGGCCGTCGAGTCGTAGGCGATATCGACCCCCGAGACCGTGAGCGTGCCACCGGCCGCGGCCACCGCGCCGGTGTCGATCTTCGCGCCATCGCCGCCCAATCGCACCTCGCCGGCCACGATCGAGAGGCCGTCGGCACCGAGCGAAAGCCGGAGCGGATCGTTGCCGCCGATCGTGAGCGCGGCCGCGCCCCGCAGCGTGAGTTTTTCCGAAGCCGCGGCGTAGGCCACGGTCATCCCCGCCACGTCGAGCCGGGCCTCGCCGATGGTGATCGTGCCGTCTACCCCGGCCGCGAGGGATTCGAGCCGGCCGTTTTTGATCACGAGGCCGGCGGCCGACGGCACTTGCACCCCCGTCCCGCCGAGCGCGAGCACGATCTCGTTGTCCCCCACGGTCAAGCGGGCGTCACCGCCGACCCGGATCTCGCCGGAGCTGCGGGAGTAGCGGGCGAAGAGGCCGGTCGCGAGCACGTTTGCCCCGGCGACCTCGAACAGGTTCGGCGCCGTGATGTCCGGATTGCCGAGGTCGAGGCCGGCCTTGAACTCGGCGTCGAGCGACTCCACGCTGCCGGCGGAAATGACGAGCCCGTCACCAGCCAGCCGGAAGGTCGCCGAACTGCGGCCGAACGAGAGTGTGCCGGTGCCCTGCACGGCGAGCCGCTCAGGGCTTGCCCCCGCCGCGGCGACATAGGCCACCGTCACACGCGAGAGGGCGAGGGTCGCGCCGGCGACCTCGACCGTGCCGTCAGCCGTGGCATCGAGAGATCGCACCCGGCCAGCGGCGATCACCAGGCCGTCGCCGGTGAGTGCGGCCGCAGCCGAGATCCGGGCGGCGCCGCCGACCTGGGCGTCGAGGCGAAAGCTGCCCGCCACCCGCAGCGACTCTTGAGAAGAGCCGCTCGCGGACGCGTAGACCACGGTGAGCGAGTCGAGCACGGCATCGACGCCGGCCACCTTGAGGCGGCCGTCGATCCGCGCCGACAAGGAACTGATTGTGCCATTCTCGATCACGAGCCCGGACGTTTCCGGTGCGGCCGCGTTTCGCACGAGATCGAGCCGGGCGGTGGATTCACCGACGGTGATCGCCGCGACGCCCACAAGCTGGAGACGGTCGGTGGCCGAGGCATAATCCACTTCGATCGCGGTGGCCGAGACGCTCGCCCCGGCCACCTGCACAAACCCTGTGAACGACGCCTGCAGTGAATCGATCTGCCCCGACTTCACGACCAGGCCCTGGTCGAAGAGCGTGATCGTGGACTGGCCTGAGACGAGGTCGAGGAATGAAAACTCGACGGCTGCGGCTCCCAGCATCTGGAGCGTGTCGGTGGCGGCCGTGTAGCTTACCGACAGCTCATCGAGCCGCATCGAGCCGCCGGCGATCGCGAAGCTTCCGGAGAGCGTAGGGGCAAAGCGGTCGATCGCACCTGACGAGAGCTTGAGGCCCGGCGTCACCGCCGTGCCGAGCGACGCCGACACGCTGCGGCCGGCGAAGGCGAGGGTGGACGTCCCGGACACCTCGAGCGTGCGACCGACCGTGTCATAGGCCACGCTCAAGCCAGCCGCCGCGAATGTCGCGCCGGCGACGCGGAAGTCGGTGGCGACCGGTCCGGACACGCCGGTGAGCGAGATGCCCTCGGGATCGATCCGCACGGCATTGTCGGCGGCGACATCCACGGAGAAGCCGGCAAGCGCCGTGGTCGAGAGCCGCCCCTGCGTGGCCAGCCGGGCGTCGCTCGTCGATCCGCCGTTCGGATTCTCGAACCACAGGCTCGACGCGGCGAAAGAGAATCCATCGACGGCGAACGCCGTGCCCGCGATCGTTGCGCCGCCGCCGAGCAGATCGTTGATCGAAAAAGAGGCGACGGTCGCCGACGACCAGAGCGGCAGGCTGCCGGCGTTCTGGATCGCTGCCGCGGTGCCCCTGAAATCAAAGGCGGCCGTGGAAGCATCGACGGCGATGTCGCCCGTGAGCGTGACGAGCGGACGGAAGGCCTCGCCCCCAGTCGGCTTGAAGCCCACGTCCACCGCGCCGCTGGTGGCCACCCAGCGCTCGCCGTCCTGCACGAGGTCGCCGCGAAAGAGCAGCCCGGCGACGTCGATATCGGCGGCGAGCAACTGGCGGGCCTCGAGCGACTCGAGCCGCAGCGACGACCGGTGTTCCCGGCGCGATGCCCGTCGCCTCCCTGTGGCATGCTCGGGACCGCGACGGAACATTCTCCAGGAGCTGTCCGTCATGGCACCGGGGCCAGTCGCCGTAGCGGCCAGCAAGGGCGGGAATTGAGCACTATCTCGCGAGTTTAGGTCAAAATACGGGCTCGTCACGGAGTTGGTTCAGCAAAACCGCTCTTCCGTGGGGGGCGTGGCCCGAAGGGGGATGGCACACGGGCCCAAAAACGTTCTGGGGCGGCCGTGCGGGGGATCGAGAAGCGGTTTCGCCAGATGGCGGAGGGGGCGGCGGTGTCGGGAACGCCGGACTACGCTGCCGGGCTGCCCTTCGAGTCGTCGCTGCCGTTCGTCACCGTGGCGGCCACCACACGAACCAAGAGAAACGGCTGTCGATGCGTCCGGCCGGTCGCCTGCCTGTCCGGTGTAGTTTGAGCGCGTCCCGAACGACATCCGCTCCGACGCCGAGCGCCCGCGAGACTCGATCGACGCCCGCCCCAGCCTCCGCCATCTTGACGATCTCGGGCAGTATCGCCTCGTGTTTCGGCGTCCGTCGCAGTAGAACCACGATATCTTGGCGGCCGCCAGGCCCACCTTCAGGCATTGTCCAACGGTCAGCATTCAGGAACTCCCAAACACCGACGGTTGGATCATCGGCCCAGGCACCCTTGCCGCGGTCAAGTGCGGCAAGGGCCGGGATGCCGTCGATCCTGAACGTGGCGAACATGTCCGGGCTCCTCTGCCCCTCGACCGGCCGGGACTCGATCACGACGTCGCCCACGAGCGCCTTGAGCACCTGGGCCGCGACGCTGACGTTGCCCTCGAGAAGCTCCCGGAGCCGCCCCAGCGCCGCGACCACGTCCTGCCCCCGGACACTCGTCACACCGGGCTGCCGGCGCGCACGCTGGAGCTCCTTGAGACGCTCCCTCTTCGCCGCCAACTGCCGGCCCATCTCGTCGGCCTTCGCAATCACCGCATCGAGGTGCGTGACGTCGGCCTTGTCGAGCCGGTCGGTGAGCCTCTTGAGCTGGCGGTCGGCTGCGGTGATCTCCTGCTTGAGCTTCTTGGTCGATGGAAGCGGCCGGCGAGCGATCTCGGCCAGACGGGCGCTGACCTCGGCGGTCAGGTCGGTGCCGAACCCCTCGGTGAAAATCGTCGCCTTGACAGCACCGAGCACCGCTTCGTCGATGATCCGTGCCGACTTGTAGCCCCGGTTCGTGCAGCCAATACCTTTTGGCCCACCATCAGCTCATGTGTGAGTCTCTACAAAAAGGAAAGGGTTAGGTCGGCCAGTGGCACGTTGGCAAGCGTCGGCCGAGCGGAGCGGATCACGAGAAGCGACAGCCGCCGGTGGCATGTGCGGCATGTCCGCTGGGCGTGGTGTGGCCCGCGACTTCTCCCGTGGATCGTTCTGGGGACTTCCGCCGGCCCCCGCAACCGGATGGTATCTTGTCCGTTTCATGAAGTACGGAGGTGACATGAAATTCCTGGTCGATGCCTGCTTCTTCACCACGATCGTTCTAGGGTCCACGCTCGCGGCATGGGCCTCTGAGAGGGCCGACGGGCCGCAGCGCGGCAGCGCGAACCGCCGCCAGCAGGCCGCGCGCGAGCAGCCCGCGGTGCCCGTGCCCACGCAGGCCAACGTCACGTATGGCCCTCACGAGCGGCACGTGCTCGACTTCTGGAAGGCCGACTCGCCCACGGCCACGCCGCTTGTCTTCGTGATCCACGGCGGTGGCTGGATGGGCGGCGACAAGGATCGCGTCGGCAGGTTCGTGGACGTCGAAAAACTCCTCGCCAATGGGATCTCCGTCGCCGCGATCAACTACCGGCTCGTGCCGCAGGCGGTCGCGGAGGGGATCAGCCCGCCGGTGAAGGCCCCGCTCCACGACGCCGCGCGGGCGCTGCAATTCGTCCGCAGCAAGGCAGCCGAGTGGAACATCGACTCCGCTCGCATCGCCGCCGCCGGCGGGTCGGCGGGCGCCTGCTCGAGTCTCTGGCTCGCTTTCCACGACGATCTCGCCGATCCGCAGGCGGCCGATCCGCTCGCGCGGCAGTCGACGCGGCTCCACTGTGCCGCCGTGATGAACGCCCAGACCACGCTCGATCCCGCGCAGATGCGCGAGTGGACGCCCAACAGCACCTATGGTGGCCACGCCTTCGGCCTGAGCGGCGACAAGGCCCGCAACCTGTCCGGATTCGAGCACTTCCTCGCCGAACGCGAGCGGATCCTGCCATGGATCGCCGAGTATTCGCCCTATGCGCTCGTCACCGCCGACGATCCGCCCGTCTATCTTTCCTACGGCGGCCCGCCGGCGATCGGCAAACCGCAGAAAGACCCCACGCACAGCTGCAACTTCGGCCTGAAACTGAAGGAGCGGTGCGACACCGTCGGCGTGTGCTGTGAGTTGGCCTATCCCGAGGCGCCGGACATGAGGCACGCGACCGGCACCGACTACCTCATCGCCATGCTGCTGAAGCCGGCGGCCGCGGTGGGCCAAGAGGGACAGGTCGGCCAATGACACTTCGGCACGCGTCGGCCGAGGGGGCCTGCTCATGCCCCATCGTCGGACGTTCGCTTCAACCTCTCCCTGTCCGCGAAGGCTCTCAGCGCCCGCGGCGGTTTCGTTCCTCGACGACGCCGCGAATGGCGTCCAACTTGGCGGTCTGCTGCCCCTTGTCGGGGACGAGCCAGCCACCTTCGTCGATTTCGTTCCAGGCATAGAACAACATCGTCCGTGCCTCGGCGGCATCCGGATGCGCGTCCATCCAGGCGTAGGCCGAGCGGACGTGGGCCGCCAGCGCGTCGGGGGTGGGCTGCAGTGTGTCCCCGAGGTTGTCGCGTGGTCCGCCCCAGCCGGCGGTCAGGTTCGGAA
>JBJTAA010000173.1:0-2278 GCA_046090525.1 Planctomycetota bacterium | reverse complement strand
CAAGGTGACCGTGGAGCTGGATCGCGTGCAGGCGGGCGGCCGCGGCGATGGCGAGCATCTCGGCGGGGGTCGCGCCGGCGAACACGCCCACCGCCAGCACGCCGGGCGGCAGCGCTTCAACCGCCTCACGGGCGAGCGCCGCATCGATCCGCCGTGGCGACCCGGGCACGAAGTTGAAGCCCACGGCGTCGGCGCCCGCCGCTGCGGCCAAGCGGGCGTCGGTCGGCGACGTGACGCCGCAGATCTTCACGTGAAACAGGGGCCGGTCGTTCGACTGCCGCATCACCGCCTCGTCCGCTCGCCGCCGGCACATCCGGCGCCACCGTGCGCCGTCGTGCCGTCTCCGGAATCCGAAAAGTCTATGGCGGGACGAGGCGGTGCAGGAATCGCCGCCCGGCGGTCGAAACCATTTGCTGTCCGGCCCCGTCGTTGTGGCCGCATCCCTCCCCGGCGACACGCGCGATGCACGTTCCCAGCAGGCACCCGTCGAGCAGGCCGTTCATGGCCTCGCCCCGCACCCAGTTCTATCACGCGGCGCGGGAGATCGACGGGGCGCTCAAGGGGATCGAACGCTGCATCCGGCGGGCGGAGGGCGTGGGCCTGGTGGTCGGCCCGCCCGGCACGGGCAAGTCGCTCTTGCTGCTCAAGCTGGCGGAGCAGGTGCGGGACGACTTCGACGTGGCGCTGCTCACCGGGGCGAGCATCTGCACCCGCCGGGCGCTGTGGCAGTCGATCCTGGCGGCGATCGGCGAGCCCTACCGCGGCATCGACGAGGCTGAACTGAGGATCGCGATCGTGGAACGGATCCGCGGGCTGGCGGCCGCCGGCTCGGGACTCGTGATCCTGGTGGACGAGGCGCACACGCTCCCGACCCGGCTGATCGAGGAGCTCCGGCTGCTGACCAACGTGCCCACGCCGCTCCCGGCGGTGCACATCGTGCTCGCGGGCACGACGCGGCTCGACGAACTGCTCGGCGCGGCCCGCATGGAGAGCCTCACCCAGCGGGTGGCCGTGCGGGGCTATCTCGAGCCCCTCGACCATGCCGAGACGCTCGCCTACCTGCGGACGCAGACCAAGGCCGCCGGCCTGACCTGGGAGCGGCTGTTCGGCGACGGCAGCGACGATGCCGTCTACCGAGTGACCGAAGGGGTGCCGCGGCTGATCAACCAGGTGTGCGACCAGGCGCTCGTGATGGTGGCGGAGAGCCAGCGGCGGGTGACGGCCGCCGACATCGCCGCCGCCTGGCGCGAGATTCAGCGGCTCCCGTCCACCGGCTTCGCCGAGCGGCCGACCGGCGACTCCCCGGCCGCCGGCTCCCCCGACACAGCCGACGAACCACCCGCGGCGCTCGTCGGCGACGAGGTGGGCGTGATCGAGTTCGGTGCCAGCGACGGCGTCCTCGAGGTCGGCGGGCAGCCCGACGACCTGCCGCCTGCCGGCCACGCGGCTGCGCCGGACGGGGATCCATGGGGCGGGCCCGACGTGGAGCTCGTGTTCGACGGCGGCGACGATCCATTCGAGGCGTTTTTCGCCCGCGAGACTCCCGCCGTGGAACGGCACCGCATCCAAGGGCCCGACGGCTTCGATGGCTGCCGCCAGGTGGTCAGCCGGGAGGGACAGTCGCTCGGCCGGCTGCTGGCAACGGTGGCGCGCGACCCGGGCAGCCCGCCCGCCGAGGTCGCCGGCGGGGGCATGGCGGACGCCGATGCCTCACGGCCAGCCGAACGAACCGCGGAGGAGGAGGTCGACGTGATCGACGACTCCGACATGGTGGTGATCGAGGAGGATCTCGCCCAGACAACGGGCGATGCGGGCCGGTCGGTGTTCAGTGTCCGGCCGAGCGACTATCGGAGCCTCTTCACGCGGCTCCGGCGCAGCCGCGGCTGACGAGCGGTCGGCTCTGCTTGGCCAGCAACGCCGCTCGCTTGGCACGGGCAAACCCTCGCGGGTCCCCTGCGCGTCAGTAGCCGCGGGCATCTTGCCCGCGGAAACCGTCAGCCACCCGAGTCCGCATTCGGCGGGCAAGATGCCCGCCGCTACGGATGCGCCGAGTGGAGCGCGGATTGCCGTTCCGTGCACACCCATGGCCGCCGGGAGTTGCGGCCGGCGGCCGGGGCCATGGATCACCCTGGCAGTCGCGTTGACGCGTCGCCGGCTGGAAGCCGGCGTCGCGAGGCGAGGGCACCCTTTGGCGTGCCCTCCGCCGCGCCAAGCTCGCTGGGGCCATGGAGGGCCCGGCGAGCGCTCTACTCAGAACCCCTCGTAGATCACGAGGATG
>JBJTAA010000172.1:0-19781 GCA_046090525.1 Planctomycetota bacterium | reverse complement strand
CAGGTCCAGGAGATCATGGGGCAGCTCGGCTTCGAGAGCGTCGACGGCCCCGAGGTCGAGGATCAGTGGCACAACTTCGAGGCCCTGGCGATCGCCCCGGAGCACCCGGCCCGCGACCCGCTCGACAACTTCTACCTCGCCGTCGCCCGGGCCGCCGATCCGCTCCTGCTGCGGTCGCAGACGAGCACCGTCCAGATCCGGGTGATGGAGAGCCGCGAGCCGCCCCTGCGGATCGTGTCGCTCGGCCGCGTGTACCGCCCCGACACCGCCGACGCCACCCACTACCCGATGTTCCACCAGGTCGAGGGCCTGCTCGTGGAGCCCGGCACCACGATGGCCCACCTCAAGAGCGTGCTGCGGCTGTTCGCCTCGCGGTTCCTCGGGGGCGACGTGCACGTGCGGTTCCGGCCCTCGTTCTTCCCCTTCACCGAGCCGAGCGTCGAGGTCGACATGGAGTGGGGCGGCCGGTGGGTGGAGATGGGAGGCGCCGGGATGGTCGATCCGGCGGTGCTCGAGGCCGTGGGCTACGACCCCGACGCCGTCACCGGCTTCGCCTTCGGGCTGGGCGTGGAGCGGATCGCCGCGCGACGCTACGGCGTCGAGGACATCCGCGACTTCTATCGCAACGACGTCCGCTTCCTCCGGCAGTTCTGAGCCCGCGATCCCATGATCATCTCCACCTCCTGGCTGGCGGACTACGTGCAGGTGCCGGGCACGGTCGACGAACTCGTCGAGCGGCTGGCCATGTCGGGGCTCAACCACGAGTCCACGACGGCCGTGGGCGACGACACGGCGATCGAACTGGAGGTGACGAGCAACCGCCCCGACTGCCTGGGCCACATCGGCGTGGCCCGCGAGGCGGCGGTCCTCTTCGACCGGCCCCTGGCGGTGCCCGATCCGCGGCCGCTGGAAGGCGTCGAGGAGGCGGCGCGACGGGTGGGCGTGACGATCGCGTCGCCCGAGATCTGCCCCTTCTACTCGGCCCGCGTGATTCGCGGCGTGCGGATCGGCCCGAGTCCGGGCTGGCTCGTGGACCGGCTGCGGACGGTGGGCGTGGCGACCGTCAACAACGTGGTGGACGTCACCAACTACGTGATGCTCGAGTGCGGCCAGCCGCTGCATGCCTTCGACCTCGCGAAGCTCCGCGGCGGCCGGATCGTCGTCCGGCGGGCGGCGGCCGGCGAGCCCTTCACGGCCATCAATCACCGCACCTACACGCTCGACGACCGGATGTGCGTGATCGCCGACGCGGAGCGGCCGGTGGCGCTCGCGGGCGTCATGGGGGGCGCCGACAGTGAGATCTCAGCCGCGACGGTCGACGTGCTCGTGGAGTCGGCCCAGTTCGCTCCCCTGCCGGTGCGGGCCGCGGCCCGTGGCCTGGCGCTGGCGAGCGGCTCGAGCTACCGCTTCGAGCGGGGCCCCGATCCGGCGATGGTCGACTGGGCCAGCCGGCGGGCCGCGGCCCTGATCCTGGAACTGGCCGGTGGCGTCCTCGACCGCGGCGCCGTCACGGCCGGCCAACTGGCCTCGAGCCCGGCCGAGATCGTGCTCGCGCCCGAGCGCGCAGCCGAGGTGCTCGGGGTCGCGGTCAGCCCGGAGCGGCAGCGGAAGATCCTGCTCTCACTCGGCTTCCAGCCGGGCGACGAACGTGGCCGCCACTGGCGGGCGCCCACGTGGCGACGGGACTGCACCCGCGAGATCGACCTGGTCGAGGAGATCGCCCGCGTCGAGGGCTACGACCACGTCCCCGAAGACGTGCCGATCGCCGCCCGGCCCGTCTCCCTCTCCGCCCGGGAGCGGGCGGTGCGGCGAGTCGGCGAAGTGCTCGTCGGCCGGGGTTTCTGCGAGGCGATGACCCGCAGCGTCGTGGACGAGTCGCTGGCCGCCACCCCGAGCCCCTGGGGCGACGCGACGCCGCTCGTCATCGCCCCGCCGCTCGTGCGTGGGGCCGACCGGCTGCGGCGGAGCCTGCTGCCGAGCCTGCTCGAGGCCCGCGCCGGCAATGCGGCCGTCGGCGTGCCCGAGGCCGACCTGTTCGAGATCGCCCGGGGCTACCTCACCCGCACGTCGGAGGCGCCCGCCGGGGCCGGCCCGGTCGAGGAGCCGTTGCTCGCGGCCTTCGTCACCGGCGGCGACTTCTTCCGGGCCAAGGGCCTCGCCGCCGCGATGCTCGCGCAGCTCGGCTTCGACGAGCACGACCCGGCGATCGCCTATCGCCCCCTCGAGCTCGCCCCCTTCGCCCGCGGCCGCGCGGCCGAGATTCTGCTCTCGGACCCGGCCGGCCAGCCGCGCCGCGTGGGCGTGGTCGGGGAGATCGCCGCCGCGACCCTGGCCCGGTTCTCGCTCACCGGACCGGTGGCCGCCGCGGAGCTCCGGCTCGACGCGCTCGACACCGCCGTCGGCCGGCAGCGGGGACTCGAACGGCCGGCCGACTTTCCCGCCGTCGAGCGCGACATCAACCTCGTGGTCGAGGAGGCGGTGCCGTGGGCCGAGCTCGAACTGGCCATCCGCGGCGCGGCGGGCGACCTGCTCGAGCATTGCCGCGTGGGGCAGGTGTGGCGGGATGCACAGCGGCTCGGGCCCGGCCGCAAGAGCCTGGTCGTGTCGCTCTCGCTCCGCAGCCGCGCCGGCACGCTCACCGGCGACGAGGCGGGCCGCGTCGTGAGCGAGGTCGTGGCCGCCTGCGGCCGCCGCTGCAACGCCACGCTCCGCGGGTAGCCCCGGGCCCACCCCGGAGTCCGGTCACGCCGTGACCGGATCACGCTGGACGTCGCCTTGCGTTGCGCGGCTCGGGATCCACTGATGGCCCCGGTGGAACGCCGCCGGCGACTCCTGCCCGCACGAAAGTGGCCACGGGTCTGTGACCCGTGGCATGCACTCTCCATCCCGTCCACCCCCGGGCGCCAGAGCAAGTCGCCCGCGCCTTCAGCGGGATGGAATCCCGCTGCCACTCGTCCATGTCCGTCCGCTCAGCGGTCGTCGTAGACGCTCGTCAACTCTTCCTTCGTGATCGGCGCCGGGTTGTCGTCGCTCGTCAGCTGCACCTGCACCCGCTGGTGGCCGGCGCGCCGGCCGCGGGCCCGGATCCGGTACACGACCTCTTCGCCCGGCCCGAGTTTCGCCAGCGGCTCGAACTCCACCGCCAGGTTCGCCACGCGATGCCGGCCCGGACCCTCGGCCTCCACCGGCTCGAGGTCACCGAGCAGGTTCGCCGCCAGCCGCACGCCCGAGGCCGCCTTGGTCCCCTGGTTGTTCACGCGGACCACGTATTCCGTGACGCCGTCCACCTCGATCGGATCCTCGCTGTCGGCCACCTGGAAGGCGAGCGCCGGCAGGCCCTCCACCTGGCAGACGTGCATCGCCTGGTCGGACGGGCCGTCGGTGCTGCGGGCGGCGGCCGTGATCCGCTGCTCGCCGGGCTGGACGGCCATCAGCTCGACCTCGACGGTGCCGGCCTCGCCGGCGGGTAACTCCTCGAGATTCCAGAGCACGCGATTCGTCCGGTCGTCGTGCCAGCCGGCATTGTTGGCCCGCACGAACTTCATGCCCGGCGGCAGCTGGGCCGCCAGCTCGATCGACCGGGCCGAGGCGGTGCCGGCGTTGGTCATCGAGATCCTGCAGGTTGCCGGCCGCTGCAGGAAGCGCCTGGCCGGCATGTCGATCACCACTTCCAGGGTCGGCGCCGTCACCGGGATCGGCAGCGGCCGGTCGACTTCGAGGCCGCCGTCGGCGCGGGCCACGAACCGGGCCGGCTGGATGCCCGGGCCGCGGGTGCCGAGCAGGAGCTCGATCGTCTTCGACTCGCCCGGTCTCAGCTGGCCGACGTCGAACTCGAGCTCCGGACCGGCCCGGTGCGAGACGGTCTCCGGCAGAAACGCCTCGAGCACCACGCCCGTGGCGGTGCCCGAGCCGGGATTCGAGACGGTGATCGCGACCTGCACGTCGCCCCCGATCCGCACGGGCTTCGGCTCGACACACTCGACCGCGAGGTCGGGCTTGGTGGAGCGCGACCGAAGCGTCGCGTCGGCCCGGAAGCTGACGCTCGCGACGCTGCCGATCTCCCCCTCCTCCTCCGGCATCAGTTCCATGAGCACGCTGGCTTCGCCGCCGGGGTGCATGTCACCGAGCATCCAGACGAGCTGGCCGCCCGATCCCGACCCGTCGTCGGCCGGCGCGGCCGGGGGCGTGGTGGCGATCAGCGAGGTGCCCCGCGGCACCGCGTCGCGCAGCGTGACCTCGTGGGCGATGGCGGTGCCGACGTTGCGCACGATGATCTCGTAGCGGGCGGGCTTGCCCACCTGAATCTCGCGTGGCCCGCGCTTCTCGACGGCGAGTTGGGGCGTCTGGAGACCCTCGAGTTGCAGGGGGCCGGGCACTCCCTGGCCCTCGATGCCCGGCGGTGCCTCCAGCCGCTCTCCGGCCGCGGGCCCACCGCTCGGTGCGGCGCCGGCGGGCGGCCCCAGGGGCGGCGCTGCCGCGAAGGGCGAGATGGCTGGCGGCGGCAAGCCTGCCGGCAGTGCCTCCGGTGCCGCGGGGGGCGGCGCGGGGATCGCCCGCGGCGCATCGGCCGAGGGCAAGGGCTCGGGCACCGGAAACGCCTGCCGCGGCGGTGCCGCCAGCGGCGGCATGTCTCCCGCGTGCGTCGGCGGTGCGGCGGCATCGTCCGGGGATGTTGCGGCTGTGAGCGGCGGCGAACCCTCGGCGGCGGCGGGAGGCGCGGCGGCGGAGGCCGGCGGCGGGCCTGCGGGTTGCAGTTCACCCAGATCGGTGGGCGGCGGCCCGGCGCCTGGTGCCGGCTCCACGTCGGCGGATGGTGCCGCCATGTCGCTCGGCGGCAGCTCCGTGGCGGATTGCAGCCTCGGTGAGCGGGCTTCTTCAGTCACCGCCGCAGGATCCTGAACAGTCGCCTCCGGGGGCGGCAGTTCCGTGCCAGCGTCCGCCCCCGGCGCCGGATCGGGATCGTGCTCGAGCGCCTGGGGCTCGGGGTCGGCAGCCACCGGTTCGCTCGCGTCGACCTCGGCGGCCACGGGCCGCTCCGCGGCATCCGAGAGTGGCGGCAGGTCGGGCGACGAGAACCGCGACAGCCGCGCGGGCTCGGCCTCCCCGTCGGCGTCCTCCGGCGCATCGTCGTGCGAGACCGGTCGGGCCGGATAGCGATCGGCATACCTGTCCGCCGGACGCTCGCCGGCGGGTGAGGGCTCGATTCCACCCCGCGGTGACCAGCGATCGACCGCGGGGGGCGTCCGGTCGGCGGCCTGATCGGGCAAGAGGCCCGGCTCGGCGTCGCCGGCCTCGAGGGCGAGTGCTCCGGCCGGCTCGTCCGCCACGATCGCTTCGGCCGGCCGAGCCGCCACGGCGTGATCGTCCCGCGCGGCATGGCGACCGATGCCCAGGAAAAACACGAGCCCGAACCCGGCCGCCGCGCTGGCCACCGCGCCGAGCGCCACCGGCCAGGCGGACTGCTTCGGCGGCACCACGAGCTGCTGGCGCGAAGGACGCGCAGGCGGATGTTCGGAAGGCATGGATGCGTCTGGCATGGTGGCACCTGCGGGTGGCCACGGCCCGGTCATGGCGCCGCGGCACGGAGAGGCCGCGGGGGAGTAGCAGACGCCGCCCGTCGCGAGAAGGGCAATCGGCGCGGCCCCGCGCGGCCGGGCGAGCGGGGCAGGCTGGGGGCGGCCGGCCACGGCCCGGCCAGCCGGCGCTCTCGCTCACCGGCCCGCGAGCACCTCATGCAGGCGGAAGTGGAACTTGCCCAGCTTGCCGCCGTAGTTGCCGGCCGCGATCGCCGGGACGCCCGGGCCGGCGGCGGCGCGGATGCCGGCGGCCATGGCCGCCGCCACGGCCGTTTCGCTCTCGCCGTCGATCACCACTTCGACGCAGCAGGCGGCCGCCGGATGCAGTTCGCTCGGCACGCGGCCGGCGAGCGCCGGCGAAAAGGCCTCGTTCGTCGATGCCTTGAGCGCCGGGTAGCGCGAGCCGACCTTGCTCCCGGAGCGGACGGCGCCGCCGGGAAACGGCGTGATCGTGCCCGGGATGGCGGCGATCGCGGCCACGCCCCGCCGCACCGCCGCCAGCGTGACCTCGAGCGTCTCGCCCTGCACCAGGAAGTTGCCGCCCCCCACGCCCTTCTCCACGCCGGCAGACTCCTCGACGAGGAACTCGCCGTCCATCACGGGCACCCGCCAATGCCGCCGGCCGTCGACGACCTTCGTCTTCTCGAAGCCGTCGCCGAAGAAGCGGACGTGGCCGCCGAGCGGCACGCGGTCGATCGCCGTCGGAAGCCCGTCGAAGACGGCCGTCGTGGGGCAGGTGAGCAGGCACTGGGCGACCCGGTTGGCCGCCGCCCGGGCGACCCCCTCGGCCGAGAAGCCGAAGAGCATGAGCGCCGCACCGATCCGGCCGTCGGGCGTCGCGTCCGGGCCGAGCATCCGCTCCAGGCCCGCCTCGGCGTCGCAGCCGATCACGCTCGTGCCGTAGCCGCAGGCGGAGCGGACGGCCGCCTCCAGCCAGTGCTCGTCGTGGGCCGTGACCACCAGCCTCATGAACCGCAGGCGGAACGCCTCGGCGAAGGTGTCGACGATCTGCGTGGATTCAATGAGCATGGTGCCGATTGCCTGCACGTCCGTGACCACCCCGGGCTCGCCGTCGGGCCGGGATCGCGCCTCCGACCGACGCCGGTATCCGCGGCGGCGGTGGATCGCGTATCTTACGGACTGCGTCGCGTGTGCGGCGATCGTGAAACTTCGCCCGGCCCGCGGTGCGGGCGATCAGGTGCGTCCCCGAGGAGTCCGTCGATGCCATCCCTGTTCCTCCCGCTGCTCCTCCGGCCCCTGCGCTGGTCGGCCCGCGCCGGCATGCCCACGGGGCGCCTGGCGGCGGCCCTGTTGGCCGCGACCGTCGCCGCGGCTCCGGCCCTCGCCGCGCCGCCCCAGCCGCTCGTCGGCAGCGGGATCGCCGCCGTGCCGGCCGATGCGGCCTTTCTGTTCTCGTCGCTGCGGCTCAAGGAGCAGTACGACCGGATCGTCAGCAGCAACGCCTTCGCGGCGATTCGCGAACTGCCCGCGGTGAAGCGGGCCTTCGACTCCTGGCAGGAGCAGAAGGAGATGCCCGGTAGCCCGGTCTCGATGTTCCTGACGTTTCTGGAGCTGCCCGAGAACGAGCAGGCGGTCTCCCTGCTCACCGACATGGTGGCGACCGACACGTTCCTCTACGGCGAACAGAGCTGCGTGAAGTTCGTGACGCTGCTCCGCAAGCTCCAGCAGGCCCAGCAGGCCGGCGTGCTCGGCGAGCCGGGGGGCCTGCTCGAGGTGGAAGATCTCGAGGTGATCGAGAGTGACGATGCGGAGGCCCGCGCGGCGGGCATCCGGCTCGTGCCGGTGGCCCGGCAGGTCGAGCTCGACCTGCCCGTCGCGGAGGGGCAGGCCGAGGCGCTGCTCGGGGCCCTCGCCGAGAATCTCGACCTGATCGTCGTGCCCGATCTCGTCTGGGGCTTCAAGACCACGAAGAAGGAGGCGGGCGAGTTCCAGGTGAAGCGGCTCGAGGTGCTCGCCAAAATGTTCGTCGACATGAACCCCGACCTGGCCGGTGCCCTGGCCCGGCGGAAGGTCGCCGGCGGCGAGGTGGTCACGTTCACGCTGGACGGCGGCCTCGTGCCCTGGGAGGAACTGGCGGCCGACCTGGCGGACGAGCTGGAGGGCTCCGAAGCGCTCGACAAGGTGCTCGACCGGATCCGCGGCCTCGACCTCGTCGTGGCCCTGGGCACCATCGGCGATTGGGTGATCCTGTCGCTCGGCGACTCGGTGGACCACCTCGACAAGCTCGTGCTGCCCGGCAAGGCGGACCCGTCGCTCGTGGAGTCGAAGGCCTTCGCGCCGCTGCGGGACGACGCCGCCGAGAAGCTCACGTCGATCTGGTACCTGAGCCAGCCGCTCGTCGAGGCGGTGGCGGCCAAGGCGGAGGATCTCGATCCGATGATCACCGCGATCGGCGCCGGCCTCGCCGCGGAGACGGACGTCTCGCCGGAGGGCGCGGCCGAGACCGAGGCGCTGATGAAGCGGGCCCGCGAGGAGTATGCGGAGTGGCTGCCCAAGCCCGGTCCGTGGCTGGCCTACTCGTTCATGTCGGCCGACGGCTACGAGGGCTACGCCTGGGACTGGTCGGAGAACCTCGCCCTCGACGCCGGCGGCCGGCTCGGCCTGCTCGAGCATGCGGGCGGCTCACCGGCCGCCGTCGCCGTGACCCGGCTGAAGACGAACCCCGCCCGGCTGGCCGCCGTGGCAGGCCTGACGGCCGACGCCTGGGCGGCGTTCCTGAAGCATGGCATTCCGGCTCTGGATGCCGAGGACCGGGAGAAGTTCGATGCCTTCAACGAGCATGTGGCACCATTGGGCGGGAAGTTCGCGGAGATCCTGTCCGCCAAGATCGTCCCGTCGCTCGCCGACGGCCAGGTGGGCCTGGTCCTCGACACCCGAGCCACGACCAAGAAGCCGCAGCGCGACCTGCCCTCGTCCGCCGAGCCGCTGCCGCTCCTGGAGCCGGCGATCGTGCTGCCACTGAAGGATCGCAAGCTCTTCATGGAAGGCCTCAACGACCTGTTCGCGCTGGGGGACGAATTGGTGGAGGGGGTCCGCCGGATCGACGGTGACGCCGTGCCGGCCGGCTACCAGATTCCCGAGCCCGAGAAGGCGGCGGTGGAAGGGGGCTCCGTCTGGTCGTTCGCCCTCCCCGGTGCGGGGCTCGACGAGCAGCTGCGGCCGGCGATCGCGGTGGGCGACCAGGCGGTGGCCTTCACGCTCGCCCCCGCCCAGGCCGCCCGGCTGCTGCCCGCCCGCAAGCTCGATACGGCCGCGGCGTTGTCGGCTTTCGCCGAGCCGCTCGCCGGCGCGGCGGCCCTCGATTTCCCGGCGCTCGTCGATGCCATCGAGCCCTGGATCGTGTACTTCACCCGCTATGGCTGCGTGCAGCAGCGTGAGGCCTGGGTCGACGCCGACAAGGAACTGTCGGCCGACGACGAGACCGCGGAGGCCACCGAGGCGCTCGAGCACGTGGACGTGGTCCTGGAAGCGGCCCGTTGCCTGAAGGCGGCGGTCGCCGAGACGTCCATCCGCGACGGCGCGACGGTGACCCACTGGCGCAACGTCATCCGCGACATGCCGAAGCGGTAGCCGCCCGTCGCACGACGCCGCGGACGAGCAGGTCACCGCCGGGGTGGAGAATCTCCTCGACGTCGATCGGCGGCGGGTCGGGGAGCGTGGGGAGCGCGTCCCCCGTGCCACCCAGGATCTTCGCGGCCGTGAAGGCGTGGATTTCGTCGACGAGACCGCGGGCGAACAGGCTGCCCAGGACGGCCGCGCCCCCTTCCACGAGCAGGTTCGTGAGCCGGCGACGGCCGAGCTCCTGGAGCAACGCTTCCAGCCGCTCGCCGGGATCGGCCTCGGTTCCCCGCCAGATCTCGCAGCCGGCCGCCCGCAAGGCCGCGATCCGCTCGGCCGGGGCCGTGGGGCCGACGGCCACCAGCACCGGCCACTCGCGGGCCGACCGGACGAGTCGGCTCTCGGGCGGAAGCCGCGCTTGGCCGTCGATCACGATCCGCAGGGCCCGCCGTGGCCCCTCGGGTCGGGCCGTGAGCTGCGGGTCGTCGGCGAGGGCCGTGCCGATCCCGACCAGCACGCCGTCGACCCGGCCGCGGAGCTCGTGCACCAGCGCGAGCGACTCCGGTGACGAGATCCAGCGGTCGCCTCCCGGGGCGGCCGCGAGCCGGCCGTCGAGGCTCGCGGCCCATTTGGCGATCACCCAGGGGCGGCCCCGGCTCACGAGTGTGCGAAACGGGGCGGTGAGTCGCACCGCCTCGGTCTCGAGGAGCCCCTGCTCGACAGCCACGCCCGCAGCCCGCAGGGCGGTAAGCCCACCGCCGGCGACCTGGGGAAACGGATCGCCGGCGGCCACGACCACCCGCGCGATCCCGGCCGCGCTGATCGCATCGGTGCACGGAGGCGTCTTGCCGTGATGGCAGCAGGGCTCGAGCGTGACGTAGAGCGTCGCTCCCCGCGCGGCCTGGGCGGCCGCGGCCAGAGCCACGATCTCGGCGTGTGGCCCGCCGAAGGCCTGGTGCCACCCTTCGGCGACCACGTCACCCGCGGCCGAGGCGATCACCGCACCCACCATCGGATTGGGCTCGACCAGGCCCTCGCCCCGGCGGGCGAGTGCGAGGGCCCGCCGCATCAGCTGCTCATCGACGGGAGGGAAGGAAGATGCCATTCGAGCTCGATGTTGGATGGGACCCGGTCACGGCGTGACCGGGCTCCTGGTCGATGTCAGACCTAATCCGGTCACGGCGTGACCGGGCTCCTGGCCGATGTCGGGCGTAATCCGGTCACCGCGGGACCGGGCTCCTGGTCGATGTCAGACGTGACCCGGTCACGGTGTGACCGGGCTCCTCGCGAACCGCGCGGGATGGCACACCCGTGTCAGCCGCCCGGCGTCCAGATCGTCTTCTTTTCGCCACCGCCGGCCGCGGGCTCGCCACTGCCCGGCGTCCAGATTTTGCCGGCCGCCGGAGCAGGCTGGGCGGCGGCAGCCGGGCCGGCAGCGGGCGCCCCGGCACCCCGCCCCGCCATCGCCCCGATGTCCACGCCCGCTTCCATCAGCACCTCGGCGAGCGCCTGCAGCACCTGCCGGTCGCGGCCGTGGTCCCGCTGCAGCCGCTGCAGGAGCCGCGTCGCCTCGGCCTCGTCGCCGCGTTGCATCCGCACCCGCAGTTCGGCGACGTCGAGCATCCCGTCGCTGACCTTCAGTTCCTTGGCGATGCCGCGGAGTTCCGCGATCAACGCCAGCCTGCGGACGCTCGACGTGGCCCGCTCCGCGAGCGCCCCGAGCGCCTCCCAGCGATCGGCCGGTGTGGCGTCGCTGCGGGCCGCGAGCGCCTCGGCCGCACGTTCCGCCGCCAGCTCGAAGCCCGCGTCGAGGGCCGTCACGAAGACGCCCCGCACCTGATCGATGGGCACGGCATTGAAGTCCAGCCGGTGCCACCGCATGGGGGGCACCTCCGAGAGCGGGGCGGGCGACGTGATCGGGCCGGGCTCCTGCAGCCCGAGCGATTTCCGCATCGCGGCCCAGGCGGCCGAAGCGTCGCTCCGCCGGGAGGTGGCCTCGCCCTCGGCCAGGATCGCCTCCACGCGACGGCGGCCCTCGGCGTCCGCGACCGCCTGCCGCGGCGACTTGCCCAAGAGTTCCGGCAGGGGCGCCTCCGGCCACTCCGCCGCGAACCGCTTCCAGAGCGCCGCCTGCTGGCGATCCAAGAGCGTGTCGAACAGGGCCGGCTCACCCGCGGCCGGCGGCGTGGGGGGCGCGGACGGCATCGCCATCCGGAACTGGCTGCCCAGCAGCCAGTTGGTCGGCGTCACGCCCGGCATCGACGACATGTCGGCCGCGGTCGTGAAACTCGAGCCCACCAGCGGCTCGACGATCGAGACGGCGGCGGCCACGTCGGGCTCGAAGCCCTGCAGGACGGCCTCGGGCTCGCGGTCGGTCTGCCGGCCGAACACCAACAGCGAGGCCAGCAGCCGGGCCGGATCGCCGTCGTCGTAGACCCGCCACGCGGAGCGGGGCGGGGCGGCGTTTCGCGACACCCAGGCGGATCGGTCGATCGTGGCCGCTTCGCAGTGGCCATCGTGCCGCAGTTTGTCCTCCATGAGTTCGATCGCCGTCGCCCCTTCCTCACCGGCGGGCACCGCCAGGGCCGCGATCCGGCTGGCGAAGCGGATCATGGGCGACCGGTCGGGGTTGGCCTCCGTCTCGAGGGCCATGGCCCGCCCCGTCGCCTCGATCGCGTCGTCGACGGGTGTCTCGGGGAGCTTCGCCAGGGCGAGCCAGGCTTCCGACGCCTCCACCGGCCGGGCCAGCATCTCGCACAGCGTGCCGAGGTTGGCGTGGAGGTGCGGGCTCTGGCCGGCGACACCCCGCAGGCTGCGGAACGCCGTCAGCGCCTTCGAGAGCCGCCAGGCGCGGGCATGCTTGAGCGCCGTCTCGAAGTCGGCCCGCCACGGCTCGTCGCCGGCGGCTTCCTCGAGCGCCACCTTCGTCCGCAGCGCCGCGGGCACGCCCGAGGCACCGACGATCGCCGCGAGCATCCGCCGCTCCTCGTCGCTCCCGAGGCCGCGGTCGCCGAGCCATTCGACGAGCCCCTGGGCGAAGCCCACGTGGCCGGTCTGGGCGGCGGCCTGCACGAGCGTGGCGGCGATCCGCACGAGTTCGGGGGACGCGTCACGCCCGTCGTCGCCCCCCTGCCGATCGGCGGCCGCCGCCGCTTCGCGAGCCCTGTCGAAGAGCGCAGCGGCCTCCTGGATCCGGCCGGCGAGCGCTTCGCCGATGGCCGCGTGCCCCAAGGCCAGGGGGTTCTCGGGGAAGGCCTCCAGGAACCGGCGGCTCGTCTCGGCCGCCTCGCCGTAGCGCTTCGTGGCCAGTTCGAGCTTGGTCCGCGTGGCCAGCAGGCAGGCCCGGCCCGGATGCTTCTCGTCGAGCCGCTTCACCTGGTCCAGCGCGGCCGCGATCTGGTCGCCCTCGATGAGCCGGTCGAGCTGCTCGATGTCGCCGACCAGGTCGCTGCAGCAGAACTTGATCTTCTTGCCGGTGCCGCCCGGACAGGGCGCGTAGGTGTCGATGGCCATGGAAAATATGCTCGCGGCGGGGGTGCCAGAAACCGCTCACTTTACCAGAGCGCATGCCCGGTCGCAGGCGGCCGGGGCGGTTGCCCGGGGGCCGGCCCGGCTGCATACTGCCTGCCGATCCGACCGTGCAGCAGCCCCGCATCATCGTCGTCGATCCCGCCGGGGCGGAGGGGCTCCCCTCCGCCCGACTCCTGGCGCGTCTGCAGCCGCTCGAGCTGCGGACCGAGCGGTCACTCGACCGGGCGATCGAGACGATCCGCCGCGATGCCTGGGATCTGGCGGTGCTGGCGGCCCGCTCGGGCCCGCGTCCCGACGCGGTGTTGGCCACGCTGCGGAACGCCGATCCGCAACTGCCCGTCGTGCTGCTCGATCCGCGTCCCGACGTCACGACGGCCCGCGCCTGCCTGCAGGCCGGCAGCTGCGACTATCTCGGGCTCGACCGCGCCGAGGCCGAGCTCGAGGATGCCTGCGTGCGGCTGCTATCGGGCTCCCGCCGACTGGCGGCTGAGGAGGTGCTCCGCCGCGCGGTCGAGCGGCCCTACTCGTTCGCCGGCTTCCTCGGCGAAAGCCCGGCGATGCGTCAGGTCTACTCGCTGATCGAGCGGGTGGCGGCCAGTTCGGTCGACGTGCTCGTGACCGGCGAGACGGGCACCGGCAAGGAAATCGTCGCCCGGGCGATCCACGCCGGCAGCCGCAGATCCGCGGGCCCGTTCGTGCCGGTGGACTGCGGGGCGATCCCCGACGCGCTGCTGGAGAGCGAGCTCTTCGGCCACGAGCGGGGCGCCTTCACGGGAGCCGATGCCCGCCGCATGGGGCTGATCGAGTTCGCCGACGGCGGCACGCTGTTTCTGGACGAGGTGGCGGAGCTGCCGCCGCCGCTGCAGGCGAAGTTGCTTCGCGTGCTCCAGGAGCGGAGGGTCCGCCGCGTGGGAGCCCGCCAGGAGACCCCCGTCGACGTGCGGGTGGTGGCGGCCACCTCGCGGCCCATCGACCGGATGGTGGAGGCGGGCGAGTTTCGCCGCGACCTCTTCTACCGGATCAACGTCGTGCGGATCGACCTGCCGCCGCTGCGGGCCCGGGGCGACGACGTCGGCCTGCTCGCCGAACACTTCGCCAACCGGGCCGCACAGGAGATGGGCCGGCCGATCGGGGGCCTGTCCACGGATGTCTACCAGGTGCTCAAGAACTACCACTGGCCCGGCAACGTGCGGGAACTCCAGAACGTCGTCCGGCGGGCGATCGCGCTGTCGAGCTCACCCACGGCCGGCATCGACGACCTGCCCGACGAGGTGGTGGCGGCCGCCGGCCGGCCAGCCGGACCGGAGCCCGGTGGGCTGGGATTCTTCGCCCGCCGGGCCGAGCATCTGGCCAGGTTCGAGCGGGAGTTTCTCACCGACCTGCTCACGCGGCACACCGGCGACGTGTCGGCGGCGGCCCGCGAGGCGCGGCTGCCACGCGGCACCCTCTATCGCCTGATGAAGGGGCACGGCCTCGACGCGGCGGCCTTCCGCCGCGACCGCGAGCCGGATCGGCAGCGGCCCGCAGGCGGGTGAGCGGGCCGCTTACGTCCCTACCGCCGCTCCCAGGTCTTGCCCTGCTTGTACCGCTCGGCGCGGTCGCGGGTCACGGGGTCTTTCACGACCTCCAGCACCCGGTCGAGCGCGGCGGCGAACTCGGCCTTGTGGCCGTCGCGGAGCGCGCGATGGTGGGCGAGTTCGACCACCCCCTTGCCGGCGCTCTCGGCGACGGCGGGATCGTCGAGGTGGGGCACGATGAACCGCAGCGCCTCGACCGTACGGACGGCGCCGGCCCGCTCGAGCAGCCGGCGACGATCGTCGTCCCCGGTGCAGCGCGGCAGCGTCTTTTCGAGGAGCGCGAGCTTCGCGGCATCGGTGAGCCCGTTGTCGGGAAGCGGCGCGATCCGGATGAGTCCGCCCAGGAGCAGCCGCCGCTCGGTGTCGTCGCTCGTCGTGTCGAGCAGGGCGAAGAGGCGCTCCGTGACCGCCGCATCGGGCCAGCGGGTGAGGGCCGTGATGCCGAGCCCGCGGCGGGCGGGATCGGGGTCGGCCACGAGGGCGTCGACGATGGCGAGCACATCCGGTCCGCCGACCCGGGCCAGGAGCGGCAGCAGTTTCTCCTGGGCGGCGGGATCGGCGGCCCGGTAGGCGTCGAAGAGCGCCGCGGCCGCCCCCTTGGCCTCGGGACCCTGCACGCAGACCGCGAGCAGCGAGCGCTCCGCATCACCCCGCTCGCCGCCGTCGCCGGCGGCCAGGAAGCCGGCCACCATCCCGCCGACGTCCGCGGGGGCGGCGACTTTGGCCAGGGCCCTCATCGCCGCCACGCGCAGCACCGCGTCATCTGCCACGGCCGCCTCGAGCAGCAACGGCACCGCGGCCCGTTCACGCCGCTGCGCGAGGATCGCGAAGACCGCCGCCCGGGAGCCCGCCGGGAGCCCGGCATCGCCGGCCGCCGCCACGAGCCGGTCGGCAACGTCCGGTCCCTGAATCGCCGCCAGCGCCTCCTGTGCGGCGTCGCGAACGCCCCCTGCGTCGGCGAGCCGGCCCACCAGCAGCGGCACCTGCTCGCCACCGCCGAGGGCTGCGACGGCCCGCGCCGCCGCGGCGGCGACGCCCGGGTCGGCGGATGCCAGCGACTTCACGACGCCCGGAAGCGCCGCCGCATCACGGCGACCGGCGAGCGTCGCGAGCAACCGTGCCTGGCCCTCGGGGGACAAGGTCGGCAGCACCCGCTCGGCGAGCTCGACCGTGTACGCCTCGCCCGGAATGCCGTCTCGCAGCTGTTCGAGCGCCACCGCCCGCATGTCGGGATCGGTGCCCCGCACGAGTTCGACGGCGAAGTCAAAGGCCTCGCGTGGCGCCGGCTCCACCGCGGCAGCCATCGCGGCCACGAGCGAAATCACGAACGCACGAACGCACCACATCTGCGACGCAAGCCTCGCTCACCCACCCATCGCGGCGAACAGTCCCCGCTGGCAGGCCACCCGCACGGCCCGGCCGCGACGGGTCGTCGGCGCCTGCCCCACGGCGGCGGAAATCGCCTGATAGATCGCCTTGGCGTCGGCCTTCTTGCCGGCCGCCACGAGCGCCTCGGCGCAGGCCAGCCTGGCATCCACGACCGCCTCGGCCGTGTTGCCGGACACCTGCGCCGCCGCAAGCGCCGCGGCCGCCTCGGGCGTCCCGATGATGCCCAGGGCCTCGGCGGCGGCGGTGGCGACGGGTGAATCGCCCGCCACGAGCGCCGCGATCGCCGGCACGCTCGCCACGTCCCGCCGGGCGGCGAGCGAGGAGAGCATGCCGATCGCGAGATCACCCTGCACGGCGCCCAACGCCTGCCGCAGCGCCTCCGCCGCCTCCGGCGCGGCGAATCGCTCGAGGGCGAAGCGGGCCATGTGCGACTGCTCCTCGACGGTCAGGAGCGGAGCGAGCGCCGGCACGCTCGCCGCGGTGCCGATCAGCGCGAGCTTCCGGCAGGCATACTGCTTGGCCGCCAGGGTGGCCTGGGAGCCGAGCACGCCGGCGAAGCGCCGCTCGAGTTCGGCGGTGAGCGCCGCGTCGCCTCGGGCGGCCACCACGGCCGCGTCGATCGGAGCCAGGGCGTTCGCATCGCCTCCCCAATCGAAGGCCGCCAGCGCGGCGAAGGGGGCGTCGAGGCTCGCGGGGTCGATGGCCATGGGGTTTCTCCGGGGCGGGGACTGTCGGGGAGCACCGGGCGGGCGTCAGATGATCCAGGGCTCACGACGTGGCCGATCGACGAGCCGGTTGGCCTCGTCGTCGTCCTTGAATGCCTGCGCCGCACGGTCCCACTCCAGCGACCGCTCGAGACGGTAGGCGATCGCGAGCATGTGCGGCGCAGTCATCGTGTTGACCGCCAGTTCGATGTCACGGAAGGGCTTCTCGCGGGTCTTCACGCACTCGATGAAGTCGGCGTAGATGCTGCCCGCGCCATTGCGATACAGGGGCACCGCCTTGGGCTCGCGCGTGACGCCGTCGCCATACACCTGGATCCCCTGCTGGTGGGCCACCGAGGGCGTCGGCGGCCTGAGCGGCTGCGGCCGGTTGTGATGGATCGCGACGCCGTTGGGATACTCCACCGAGGCGTAGGCTCCGTGGCCGCCGGCGGCCGGATGGTAGACGACCCTGACCGGCTGCTGCTCCCGCAGGTCGGCCGCGAAGATCGCACCACCGAAGTGGTGGGCACCCCAGTCGGTGAGGCTGCCACCGGAATAATCGAGGTAGCTCCGCCAGCTGTTTCCGCCGGTGCCGTAGTTGCCGTCGCAGCGGCCGGGGTTGTAGGGCTGCCAGGGGGCGGGCCCGAGCCAGAGATCCCAATCGATGTCGGGAGGCGTGGGCATGGCGGCCAGGTAGCAGGGCATCGAGGGGCCGCCCACCGCGATGTCGAGTTCCTTGAGCGTGCCCACCTGGCCGGCCCAGCAGGGATCGACGATGCCCCGGTAATCCTCGAGCACCCGCTGGCTGCCGCCGGAGACGACGCGGCCGTAGCGCCGGGCCGCCGCGATCATCAGCGGACCCTCGCGAAGCGTGAGCGTCTCGGGCTTCTGCAGGTAGACGTCCTTGCCCGCCCGGCAGGCCGCGATCGTCATCAGCGAATGCCAGTGATCGGGCGTGGCGATGTGGACGGCGTCGATGTCGTCGCGGGCGAGGAGTTCGCGGAAGTCGACGTAGGCGGCACAGTCGGCGTTGCCATAGTGCTTGTCGGCGCGGGCCTTCCCCTCCTCCCGCCACTTCTGCCGCACATCGCAGACGGCCACGTACTGGACGGCGGGCATGCCCAGGAAGGCGCCCTGATCGCCGGAGCCCATGTTGCCGATGCCGATGCCGCCGATCACGATCCGGTCGCTGGCCGGGGGCGTGGTCGCGTCGCCGAGCGCCTTCGACGTGATGACGTAGGGGGCCGCGACGCCGGCACCCGCCACCGCGGTCGCCTTGAGGAATGCACGGCGCGAGGGGGCCTGCCGGGCCGATGACGGTTCCATGGGGAATCTCCGGGAAGCGGTCTGGTGGTCGCGGGGATCGGCGGGCGGTGAAAATACCCACTGGCGCCCCACGGGGCAACCGAGCGCGGCGACGTCATCCTATACTCGCCGCCGAACTCCAGACCCGCCCGCCCCGGCCCACGAGATATGCGAGGCGGTGATGGAGCCCGATGCGGAGCCGCTCCGCACGGCGGCGGTCACGGCCGCGGGTCGAACCCGACGCACGTTCACCGGCACACCTTTCAGGAGCATCGAACGATGCACATCGTCCATGTCTTCGTCCACGTGAAGCCCGGCTTCGAGGCCGCCTTCGAGGAGGCCACGCTCGCCAACGCGCGGGCCAGCCTCACGGAACCCGGCGTGGCGCGGTTCGACGTCGTCCGCCAGCAGGACGACCCGACGCGATTCGTGCTCGTCGAGGTCTACAGGACGCCCGAGGCCGCCCTCGCCCACAAGGAGACGGCCCACTACGCCACCTGGCGGGACACGGTCGCCGGGATGATGGCGGAGCCCCGCTCGAGCGTGAAGTACGTGAACCTCCATCCCCAGGACGCGGCCTGGTGATGATCCCGAGCTTCGAGTTCGCGACGGCCGGACGGATCGCCTTCGGCTCGGGTGCGCGGCGGAGCCTCGGTGGGATCGTCGCCCAACTCGGCCGCCGGGTGCTCGTGGTGGGCGGCTCGAGTGGGCGGCACGACGACTGGCTCGCTCCCCTGCTCGCGGAGCACGGCCTCGTGCGGGCCGACTTCGCCGTGACCGGCGAGCCCACGCTCGACACGGCCCGCGCCGGAGCGGCGGCGGCCCGCGCAGCCGGCTGCGAGGTCGTGCTCGGCGTCGGCGGCGGCAGCGTGCTCGACGCGGCCAAGGCGATCGCGGCGCTCGCGACGCAGCCGGGCGACGTGCTCGAGTATCTGGAGGTGATCGGCAAGGGAACGCCACTGGCCGCCCGACCGCTGCCCTGCGTGGCCGTGCCCACGACGGCAGGCACGGGCTCGGAGGTGACGAGGAACGCCGTGCTCGCGAGCCCAGGCCATGCCGTCAAGGTGAGCCTGCGCAGCCCCGCGATGCTGCCGCGGGCGGCGGTGGTCGATCCCGAACTCACGCTCTCCCTGCCTCCGGCCTTGACCGCCGCGACCGGTCTCGACGCGCTCTCGCAGTTGATCGAGCCCTTCGTGTCGGCCCGGCGGCAGCCGCTGACCGACGCGGTCTGCCGCGAGGGCCTCACCTGCGTCGCCTGGGCCCTGCGGCGGGCATTCGACGCCCCCGCCGACCTGGCCGCCCGGGAGGCGATGAGCCTCGCGAGCCTGTGCGGCGGGATCGCGCTTGCCAACGCGGGCCTGGGTGCGGTCCATGGCTTCGCCGGACCGATCGGCGGCATGTTCCCGGCGCCGCACGGGGCCGTCTGCGCGATCCTGCTCGCGGGCGTCATGGAAGCGAACATCGCCGCCGCCCGCGACCTGGGCGACGAGGACACGGTCTCCCGCTATGCCGAAATCGCCCGTCTGCTCACGGGGCACGCGGCCGTCGGCCCCGACGACGGCGCGGCCTGGGTGCGACGGCTCGTGGCCGACCTCGCGATCCCGCCGCTCGCCGCCTACGGGATGACCACCGCGGACATTCCCGAGGTGGTGGCGAAGGCGAAGCAGGCCAGCAGCATGAAGGGCAACCCGGTCGCGCTCACGGACGACGCGTTGAACGCGATTCTCGCCGGAGCCATCGCGCCGGTCGCCGGCTAAAGATCCGGCGGCGGCTGGGTGCCGAGCCGGATGCTTGACTGGCAGGATACCGCGGCCGCGGCGCCACGGCCCGCAGCGCCACGGCCCGCGTCGCCGCGCCTCACTGGCGCGACAGTGTCTCCGTTCGGGGAGATGACGCTTTTTTGGGCAGATTCGCCCCAGACGATGCCCCGGGCGGCGATCCCGGCGCCACGCTGCCATGACACTGCCGCGGCCCGCATATGGTTTTTCCCGGCTTTCGCCGCCTGGGCATTTGGCACGCCGCTTGCTCTGGATCCCGTCGGCGGACGAGGCCGGTCACCGCGATCGGCGGAAACGAGTCGCGGCCCCGAGGGGCCATCACTGGAGAGAAGCATCATGAAG
>JBJTAA010000171.1:0-10772 GCA_046090525.1 Planctomycetota bacterium | reverse complement strand
CATGAACCGCAGCCGCCTCGGAGTCGTCGCCTCGATCGCAGCCCTGGCGACCGGTTGCTCGGCCGGCCGCTACGACGCCGACTACGCCAAGGCGATCGAGAAGTATCGCGGCGACGCGCCGTTCGCAGTGCTGCAGGCCTTCCCCGTCGATTTTGACGACGCCCGAATGAAGGTCCGGCTGCCGCAGGGATTCGTGGCCATCGTGCCGGGTGGAGAAGCCCCCGACCCGTCCCGCCTGCGGCCGCGCTTCCTCGAGAATCTGGCCGGCTACCAGGGCACCTTCGAGCGGTGGCTGACCACCGATGCCACCAAGTTGCCCGCCTCGGTCGCGGTCTGGTCGCTGCCTGCCGGCGATGGATCCCGGGCGGCGCTCGAGAAGTCGCTCCTCGACAAGGCCCGCGGTGACGAAGCCTTCAAGAATGCGGGCCAGTCCTGGGAGGATAGGCAGGTCGTGCCGAGCGCCGGAGGGCCGGCCGCCTGGCGGGTGTTGTCGCTGAGCGGCCCACAGGTCTTCGAGAGCATCGTGGCCGACAATCGGGAGTACAAGCGTTGGGACGCCACCTGCGAGCTCTGGCTGTCGGCCGACCCGGCGGCCGAGTCCCGCTCGCTGCTCGTCTGGCGGGTGCCGGTGCAGGCCGCTGGGGAACTGGCGGTGCCGCCGACCAGGCTCGCGGAGACGGTTGCCCGGACCGTTGCGACCGTTCAGCCGCCGGCAGCCGATGAGGCCGTCGCGGAGCCAGCCAAGCCAGCTGCCGGCGCCGCCGGCTTCTGAACTCCGTGGACCCTACCGCCACATCGGCTGTGCGGCCCAGGCGGCCAGCGGCCCGAGCACCAGCAGGGGCGCCCACGCCCCGAGCGAAGGGCTCAACAGGTCGCCCACGGCGAGAGCGTGGCAGCCGAGCACCACGAGGAAGAAGACCACCGTCATGCCCACGCAGGCCCCCACCGCAGCGAAGATCCCGCGGCGATTGGGCCCCAGCACCAGTGGTACGCCCATGAGCAACAGGGCGATGTCGAGGGCCGGCGCCGTGAACCGGGCGTGCACCCGCAGGGGGATCTCCGACGCGACGCCGAGGCTCGGGTTGGCGATCGCGCGGACGAGGTCGAGCGTCGACGAATATTGGCTCCAGTTCGTGGACCCGATCATCTGCTCGAAGCTGACGTTGCAGGCGACGAAGCATTCGCCCGGTCCGAGCCAATCGGCTCCCTGCCGGGTGACCACGATGGTCTCGCCGCCGCAGGACATGGGGGGCAGGCGGTCGATGTCGGCCGGCTCCTGCACGCCGGACAGGATGTAGCCGGCCGGCCGGCCCTCCGCGGCCGGCCGCCACGTCGCCTTGGAGGCGGTGATCTGCGGACCGTAGTCGCCGAGTTGGGGCGGCATCAGCAGGCTCGGCGCCTCGATCGACTGGTCGGCGGCCCGCGCACCCCGCCCACGGAACAGGATGTCGGTGCGATGGTCGTAGCGGGAATCGAAGGGCTGCATCGCCTTGCCGTCGAGGTTTTGGGCGTTGCGGGCGAAGGCCTCCCGGATCCCGGGCAGGACCAACTCCCGGTTGGCCGCCGCCAGCAGGCTGACGGCGGCCGCGAACACGATCACCGGCCGGGCGATCCGCCAGCGGGTGATGCCGGCCGCGAGCAGGGCCGTCAACTCGTTGTGACGCTCGAGCCAGGAGAGCGCGAACATGGCGCTGGCCAGGGTGATGACGGGGCTGGTCGCGTCGAAGAACCAGACCAGGCGGCAGCCGTAGTAGGAGCCCAGCACGCGGGCCAGGCTGCCAGTCTCGGCCGCGTGCGTGATGAACTCCTCCATGTTCGTGAACGCGTCGAACACGAAGTACAGCCCCGCCAGGCTGACGAACACCACCACGAACGCGTGCAGCTGGGCGCGGCCGACGTAGCGGTCGATGAGCATGGCGGCTTGACGCGGTGGGGGTGGCGGGGCAAGGTGGGCGGAAGCGAACCGCCCCGCGGGGGCGGGGACGGTACCGAGCGGGGCCGGGCAGCGTCAATCCGGGCGGATTCGGCCGCAACCCGGGCAGATCGTGAGGTGGGCCCGACCGTGAAGTCATGGCTCTCGCTCCTGCGACGCGGGGCCGGCCGGCTCGCCGGGCAGGGCCTCGACCTGATCTGCCCTCCCCGGTGCGTCTTCTGCCGGGCCGACGTGGCCGAACCTTCGCCTGCGCCGACGGTGGTCTGTGACGCCTGTCGCCGGCGGCTCGCCTGCGACGGGCCGCGGTGCCGGGCCTGCGGCGCTCCCGCCTCCGGGGAGGCGGAGTGCCGACACTGCCGGGGACGGTGCCGCGATTGGGACGGGATCGTCCTGCTCTCGGGCTATGCCGATGACGTTCGCGACGCGGTGCTGGCGGCGAAGCGGCCGGGGGGAGAACTCGTCGCCGCCGGTCTCGCCACCCTGCTGGTCGATCGCCACCGCGGCCAACTGACCGACTGGCGGATCGATCTCGTGGTCCCGGTCCCGATGCACTGGACCCGCCGGCTCGCGCGGGGAGCGAGTTCCGCCGACGCGCTTGCCAGGGGAGTCGCGGCCGCGATCGGGATTCCCTCCCGGCGGCTGCTCGTCCGGACCCGTCGCACCCGCATGCAGAACGAGCTGCCACCGGGCGAGCGGCGGGCCAACGTCCGGGCCGCCTTCCGGGCGGCGAAAGGGGCCGCAGGCCGCAGGTTGCTGCTCGTGGATGACGTCACGACCACGGGCGGTACGCTGTCGGCCTGTCGGGCGGCCCTCGTGGCGGCCGGAGCCGGAGCGGTCTTCGCGGCCGCCGTGGCCCGGGCCGACGCCACGGAACCCGCCCGGGCGTGAGGCTCGGTCGCCGTCCGGCCGGGCCGCGACCATCGGCGACGAAAGGATTCCATGGAGCGAACACTTCGCATCGGGACCCGCGGCAGCGGGCTGGCCCTTTCGCAGGCCGGCTGGGTGGCGGACCGGCTGGCCGAGTTCGGCGTGGCCACCGTCATCGAGACGATCAGCACGCGGGGCGACCAGGTCCGCGACCTCCCGCTGACGGTCCTCGGCGGTGACGGGGTGTTCGTGCGAGAGCTGGAGCGGGCGCTCCTGGAGGATCGGGTCGACGTGGCCGTGCACAGCCTCAAGGACCTGCCGACCGCTGCCGTCGAAGGGCTCGAGATCGCCTGTGTGCCGGAGCGGGCGACGCCCTTCGACGCCTTCGTCGGTCGGCCCGGGGAGTCGCTGGCGAGCCTTCCGGCCGGGGCGCTGGTGGGCACCTCCAGCATCCGCCGAGTGGTGCAGGTGCGTGCCGTCCGCCCGGACCTGGAGGTGCGCCCCATCCGCGGCAACGTCGACACCCGCCTCGGGAAGCTCGATGCGGGTGAGTATCACTGCCTCGTGCTGGCTGCGGCCGGGCTCGAGCGGCTCGGCCTCGGTCACAGGATCGGCGGGTTGCTCGAGCCGCCCGATTTCTGGCCGGCGGTGGGGCAGGGGGCTCTGGCGATCCAGGTTCGGGCCGGCGACGAGGCCGTGCGTCGCGCGATCGTTCCGCTCGACCACGCCGCGACGCACGCGGCCGTCCGCGCGGAACGGGCCTGCCTGGCCGGGCTCTCGGCCGGGTGCCTGGCGCCGGTCGGCGCGTGGGGCCGCGTCGAACCGGGTGGGGATCTCGTGCTTGCGGGCCGGGTGCTCGACGAGCACGACGGCCGGATCGGGCAGGTCACCGTCGAGGAGCGCGTGGTCGGTTTCGGCCGACTCGAGGACGGGACGACGGCAAGTGTCGCGCTCGGAAAGAGCGTGGCCGAAGGGCTCATGGCGGCCGGAGCAGGCCCGATGCTCGAACGGATGCGGCAGAGACTGATATGATCCCGATGCGGGTGGGCCTCAGCCGGCCTTGGCCGCGGCCCCGATACCAACCGGGATTTCAGCCTGCATTCGACCGCCCCCTTGCAGAAAGACTCAAACTTTTTGATAGTCTTGTTCAAGGTTTCGTAACGTAACGCCCCAAGGATGGCGGCCACCGGCCGCGGAAAGCAGCAAATCCATGCCGATCAAAGTCGTGATCGCCGACGACCATGAAGTCGTTCGCCGCGGTCTTGTGAGCCTGCTCGCCGGTTCGGAGGTGAAGATCGTCGGCGAGGCATCGACCGGCGAAGAGGCCGTGAAGGTCACCAAGAAGCTCAAGCCCGACGTCGTGCTCCTCGACATCCGCATGCAGGGCAAGGACGGCCTGGCCGCTCTCGAGAAGATCCGGGCCGAAATGCCCAACGTCCGCTGCGTGATGCTCTCGACCTTCGACAACCCCACCTACGTCGCCCGGGCCGTGGCGGCAGGCGCCCACGACTACATGCTCAAGGGCTGCAGCCGCTCGGAACTGATCAGCTCGATCACGGGAGCGGCCGCCGGCCAGCTGCCGATGCGGGCCGGGGAACTCCGCCGCGTCGCCACCACCATGGCCAACCGGCTGGCGACGCCCGATCCCGACATCCCGCTGACCCAGCGGGAGACCCAGGTGCTCCGGCACATGGCCCTGGGGCTCTCCAACAAGGAGATCGCCCAGTCGCTCACGATCAGCGTCGAGACGGTGAAGGAGCACGTGCAGAACATCCTGCGCAAGATCGCGGTCGGCGACCGCACGCAGGCCGCCGTCTGGGCCGTCCGCCGCGGGCTCGTGTAGCTCCGGGCGACGGAGCTCAGGAGCCCGGTTTCGCCTGGAGCACGGTTCCGCCAGAACCGGATCGGCGACGCCGCCGCGTCGTGTGTGATCCGGTCACGGCGTGACCGGACTCCTGGCGCGTGAGCGGATTCCTGCGTCGCTCTAGCGGGCCCGCGGGTGGGCCTTGTCGAAGGCGTCGAGGAGCCGCCGCGTCGTGACGTGCGTGTAGATCTGCGTGGTCACGAGGCTCTTGTGGCCGAGCAGTTCCTGCACGCTCCTGATGTCGGCCCCGGCGTCGAGCAGGTGCGTGGCGAAGCTGTGACGGAGCGTGTGGGGGCTGGCGCGACCTGCCAGCCCCGCCACCGCGAGGTGCTTGTCGAGCAGCCGGGCGACGCCGCGGACCGAGAGTCGGCGGCCGAACTTGTTGGTGAACAGCGGCTGCGAGCGCAAGGGAGATCCGGCCGGGCGGGGCCGCGCCGCCAGCCACGCCCGCAGGGCGGCCCGGGCGTGGGAGCCGACGATCCCGAGCCGCTCCCGGCGACCCTTGCCGCGCACGCGGACGGTGGCGTTGCGGAGATCGAGGTCGGCGTCGTCGAGGTTCACCAGTTCCCGCACGCGGACGCCCGACGAGTACATCAGCTCCAGGATCGCGCGGTCGCGCAGGCCTCCCGCCGCCTGCGGTTTGGGGGCTGCCAGCAGGCGGGAGATCTCCTCGCCGGTCAGGAAACGCGGCAGCTTTCGAGGGCGCCGCGGGCTGCGGAGCGGCTTGGCCGGGTTCGTGCGGACCCAGCCCTCGCGTTGGCCGAAGGCGTAGAAGCTCCGCAGGCTGGCGAGTTTGCGGGCGACCGTGGAAGCGGCGTAGCCGGCGGCGTGCAGGCCGGCGGCGAACCGCCGCAGGATGGGGCTCGTGGCCTCGGCCGGGGTGCGGCATCCGGCCGACTCGAGGAACTCCTCGAACTGGAGGAGATCCTCCCGGTAGCTCTTGATCGTCAGCGGCGAGGCGCCGCGTTCCGCGGCGAGGTAGCGGAGGAATCGCTCCGCCGTGGGCCCGCAGGCGGACGGCGGTGAGGCGCGACCGGGCGACGCCATCGCGGCGGCCCTCCGCCTCAGGCCCGGCGGTCGGCCCGCGGCACGTACCGCAGCCGCCGCGGCCGGGGCGTGGCCTGGCGAACCTTCTGGGCCAGGACCGCCGCGTCGTACCACGAGAAACTCAGGGCCGGGTCGGCCGCCTGGCGGGCCAGCGTCCGGAGCGCCTGCTCCCGACTGTCGTCGTCGTAGAGGAACACGTACCGTTCCCCGCCCTTGACGAGCGCGATCACGTTGATGTCGCGAGCAGCCATGAACGTCCCGGACGAGGTTGGCGGCCGCACGTCACGACCCGCCGGCAACGACTATCGACCGGGGGCGAGGCACGCCCGCAGCCTTCCTGACAGGCACCCCCAAGGTCACCTTGACCGGGTCAACCGTGCCGCCACCCTGGCCCGCCTACCCGCCCGCAGCATGACTCTGGGAAAACTGTGCGGGCGGGACTGGCGAGCCTACGTCAACTGGTCGAACCCGCGCAGGCCGACGGGCTCCCGGGACCAGAAGGGCTCACCATGCAGGCAGCCGATGAGGCTGCCCCACCAGGCGTCGGCGGCAGCCACGCGTTCGGGCACCGTGGGCCGACGGGCTGTCTGGGGAAACTGGCTCGGGTAGCAGGCGATGCTCTGCCGCTTGGCCTCGGCCGTGGTTGTGATGTCGACCACGAACGCCGGCCGCCGCACAGCCCGCAGATGCACGCAGCCGTAGTACCAGATCCGCTCGGGGTGCCAAGGGTCGCCGGGCAGGTCGCACTTGGTGAGCTTGGCCCAGAATCGCGCGGCCTCGGCCAGGCGGGTGGCGGCCACATGGTCGGGATGGGCGTCGATCCAGTGGGGGGCGAAGAGCCACCGGGGCCGAGTCCGGCGGATCACGCCGGCGAGCGCCCCGCGGGCGGCGAGCGTGGCCCGCAGTCGCCGGTTCGGCAGGCCGAGGTTTTCCCGCCAGGTGATCCCCAGGGCCGCCGTGGCCGCGGCCGTCTCCCGGGCCCGGATCTCCGGCGAGCCCAGCGGCGTCGGCTCGCCGTCGGTCAGGTCGAGGATGCCGACCGCGAGCCCCTGCGACCGCATCAGGGCGATCGTGCCCCCCATGCCGAGTTCGGCGTCGTCGGGGTGCGGGGCGATCACGAGCACATCGAGCATGGCGGCCGGCTCCCGGCCCCGGCGGTTGCCGGCGGCCCGAGCCCGATCATAGTCTGCCGCCATGCCGTCGCCCGCCGAGACCTTCGCCGCCGCCCGCGACCACGCCCGCCGGGTCGCGCTGCTCACGACGGTCGACGCGCTCGTCGGCTGGGACGAGCGGACGAAGATGCCGGCCCGCGGCGGTTCCTGGCGGGCCGACCAGGCCGCCGAAGTGGCGGCGATCACGCACCGCCTGCGGACCGACCCCGTGCAGGGTGAGCGGCTCGAATCGCTGGCCGCCGGCCCGCTCGCCACCGACGGCACGCCGGACGAGCGGGCCACGATCCAACTGCTGAAGCGCGACTTCGACAAGCAGGCCCGACTCCCCGCGCGGCTGGTCGAGGAACTCGCCCGGACCACCGTCGCGGCCCAGCAGGCCTGGGTGGCGGCCAGGGCCGCCGCCTCCTGGCCCGACTTCGCGCCCTGGCTCGAGCGGGTGTTCGCGCTCAAGCGGGAGCAGGCGGCTTGCCAGCGGCCCGACCTCGATCCCTACGACGCGCTGCTCGACGACTACGAGCCCGGCGGCCGCTGGCGGGCGATCGTGCCGCGGTTCGAGGAGTTGCGGAGCCGGATCGTGCCGCTCGTGCAGGCGTGCGGGTCTGCCACGCGGCGGCCCGACGACCGCCTGCTCACCGAGCGGACCTACCCCATCGAGGCCCAGCAGCGGTTCGTCCGCGAGGTCGCGGCCCGGATCGGCTTCGATTTCAGCCGGGGGCGGCTCGACACGACGGATCATCCCTTCTGCACGTCGCTCGGGCCGGACGACTGCCGGATCACCACCCGCTGGGACGAGCGGTCGCTGCCCACGGCGCTGTTCGGCGTGCTGCACGAGGCGGGACACGGCCTCTACGACCAGGGGCTGCGACCGGAGTGGTACGGGCTGCCCCCCGGGGAGGCGGCGTCGCTGGGCATCCACGAGTCGCAGTCGCGGCTCTGGGAGAATCTGGTGGGCCGGTCGCGGTCGTTCTGGGAGTGGTGCTTTCCGCTGGCCCGTGCGGCATTCCCGGCGGCGCTCGGCGACGCCGACGCCGGCCGCCTCCACGAGGCGCTGCTCGTGGTCCGGCCGTCATTCATCCGCGTCGAGGCCGACGAGGTCAGCTACAACCTCCACATCATGCTCCGCTTCGACCTGGAGCGGGGGCTGGTGCACGGCGACCTGGCCGTGGCCGACCTGCCCGCCGCCTGGAACGAACGCTTCGAGCGGGACTTCGGGCTCCGGCCTCCCGACGCCGCCGCCGGGGTGCTGCAGGACATCCACTGGAGCGCGGGCCTCGTCGGCTACTTTCCGACCTACACGCTCGGCAATCTCTACGCGGCTCAACTCATGGAGGCGGCCGGCCGGCGGCTCGGCGATCTCGATGCCTGCTTCGCAGCCGGGGAGTTCCGGCCGCTGCTCGATTGGCTGCGGCAGGAGATCCATGCCGTCGGGCGGATGCTCGAGAGCGAGCCGCTCGTCGAGCGGGCCACCGGGCTGCCGGTGTCCGCCGAGTGGCTGGCCGCGAGCCTCCGCCGGCGATACGGCCCCGCCCACGGGCTCGCGTGAGTTCTCGCCGGCCGCTGGCGAGCCCGAAAAACGCGGTGGTAGACTCACGGCTCCTCCACTGGGGAGGATTGGACGACGGGCGCCGGGGAGGCGGCCCGTGAGATGGGTCGCAACGAGCTCGCGGAGAACGCCCGATGGCGCACGATGACGAGAAGCCGGATGCCGGCGACGATCCCTGGGCCGGCCTGGAAGCCGAGGGGCTGCCCGATCTCGAGGGGGATTTTTCGTTCTCCTTTGACGACGAGTCCGGCGCCGAGGCGGCTGCGGAGGCGTCGCCCGCCGACGCCGGGGCTGCCGACCCGTTCCCGCCGGCGGACGAGCCCGAGCCATCGCCGCTGGAATCGCTCGAGGCGGAGGGGGACGACCAGCCGTTCGCCGAGCTGGCCGGCGAGGCGACCGGCAACCTGTTCGCCGACGCGGTCGCGGCCGATGCCACCGGTGCGGAGGACGCGGCGGCGGGCGACGGCGTCGAGGATGCGGCGATCGACGACTGGCTCAACGACGGCGATGCCGCCGCGAGTTCCATCCTGCCGTTCGAGGCGCCCGGCCACGCGGGGCTCGACGGCGGCGACGCGGCAGACGCCGCGCCCTCGGAGTCGACGATCGAGATCGGCACCGGCACCTCGGGCATTCCCTCGCCCAGCAGCATCGAGTCGACTGCCGACGGAGCCTCCGAAGCCTTCGCCGCGGAGGATGCCTTCGCCGCGGAGGATGCCGACCCGTTCGCGGCGCTGTCAGCCGAGGAAGCCGCCGGGGCGGCGGAGGAGATGTTCGCCTTCGCAGCCGAGTCGGCCGCAGCGGATGAGTTCACACCGGACCACGGGCAGGCGGCTGGCGACGGTGAAACCGGCGAGGTCGACGCCCTCGACGCGTTCGCAACCGTCGGTGCGGCAGGTGCGGTCGGTGCAGTCGGTGCAGTCGTGGCCGATCAGTTGCTGCCGTCGGGCGACGGGCAGCCTGCAGCCAGACCGGCCAAGCGCCAGGCGGCTCCGCGGCGGAAGCAGCCGAGCATGGTCGGGCAGCTCGTGGGCGTGATCTTCGGCGGGGCGCTCGCCATTCCGATCACGCTGGCGATCCTGCTCTGGGGCCTGGGCAAGGATCCCTTCGGCCTGGCGCCCATGGTGCCGGAGTCCTTGGCCTTCCTCCTGCCGCCCCAGTTCCGCCCCGCGGATGCGCTCGGAACCGACGCCATCGACCTCGCTTCGGCTCCCACGCTCGATGCCGTGGTCACCGAGGCGGGAGTGGGTGACGCCGGGGCGGGTGACCAGCCAGGTGCCGCCGATCTCACCGTTGGCGAGCCCGAGCCTCAGCCTGAGCCTGCGATCGAGCCGGCTGTCGACGCACCCGCCGCGACGGATCTGGCCGCCGTCGTGCCTGCGCCCGGAGAGCCCGAGCCTGGTGACGATCCGCTGATGAATCTGCTCGACGAGGGCCAGGCCGAACCCGCGCCCGCCGAGCCTGTCGCCGCGGCACCCGCCGAGCCCGCTCCGCCCGCCGAGTCCGCTCCGCCTCCCGCGCCCGAGCCACTCGACCTGGCCGAACTCGACGCGGCGGTGGCCGGGGCGACCGCCGCGCTCGAGGCGGCCGTTGCGGTCGAGGATCCGACCGATCCCGTCCGGCGGCGGCTCCTCGCCAAGTGGTATCGGGCCCTGGCCGGCTACGCCGAGCAACTGGTGAGCCTCGAGTCGCTGGCCGCGGAGACGGGCCGGCCCTTCGAGCCCGCCGCCGAGCGGGCCGAGGCCGTGCGCGAAACCCTGGCCGACCATCCGCAGCTCCTCGAGGAGCTCGGCATGCTGTGCCATGACTGGATCGCGTACGCGAAGCGGCCTTCCGACGGCGTGGTGATGCCGGCCACGTTCGTGGCGGCCCGCCGCGCGGGCCCCTACTGGCGGTCGCAGGTCACGCTGCCGGCGACCGACAACCGGCCGGCCCAGGAGATGGTCGTGCTGACGCGGGTGGAACCGGCCGTCGCGCCCGGCGATGCCGTCATGGTCACCGGCCTGGTGGTCGACGACGACGTCGTGTGGGCCGTCGAGGTGCGGCCGGCCGCCGTGGAGGCCAGCGGCATCCCCGGCCTGTGAACCAGGCCTGGCAGGACGGGGCGTCGCCGGCCGAGGATTCGGCCGTCCGCATCGCCGCCGACGTCGCGAGCGGGCGGCGTCGGGCGGTGGCCGTGCATGCCGAGCACCTGGCGCGGCATCACGCCAGTCATGGTCGCTTGAACGCGCTCGTGCAGCCGCGTCACGCCGACTCGGCGGCCGAGGCGGCGGCCGTGGACGCGGGGCCCAAGGGGCCGCTCGCGGGTGTGCCGGTCAGTGTCAAGGACTGCTTCCCGGTGCGGGGGCT
>JBJTAA010000170.1:0-4150 GCA_046090525.1 Planctomycetota bacterium | reverse complement strand
AGGTGATCCGGGCGGCCGACCTGCTCGCCGAGCACTGGGGCGTGGCCAGCACGGTCTGGAGCGTGACGAGCTGGAAGGAGCTCCGGCGCGAGGCCCAGGCTTGCCGTCGTTGGAACATGCTCCATCCGGAGGCCGCGCCGCGCCGCAGCTACCTCGAGGAGACGCTCGACGCGGCCGAAGGGGTGTTCGTCGCCGCCAGCGACCACGTGCGGGCGATTCCCGAGCAGCTCGATCCCTGGATTCCGGGTGGCCTGTTCGCGCTCGGCACCGACGGCTTCGGCCGCAGCGAAACCCGCGGTCCGCTGCGGCGGCACTTCGAGGTGGATGCCGAGTGCGTGGCGATCGGCGCCCTGTGGAAGCTCGCCGAGACCGGCGCGATCGGTCGCCACGTGGTGGCCGACGCGATCCGGAAGCTGGGCGTGAATCCCGACAAGATCGACGCCGCGCTCGCCTGATCGTCTCGCCTCGCCGTTCACATTCCTTCGCCCTTTTCCCTCTGACACCCCACGCATGGCAACCGAGTTCAAGCTGCCCGATCTTGGAGAGAACATCGCCTCTGGAGACGTCGTCAGCGTCTTCGTGTCGGAAGGCGATGTCGTGAGGCCGGGCCAGGCCCTGCTCGAGGTCGAGACCGACAAGGCCGTGATCGAGGTGCCGTGCCCTCCGGGCGGCCTGGTGGAGAAGGTGCTCGTCAAGAAGGGCGACACCGTAAAGGTTGGCCAGACGCTCGTGGTCCTGGGGGCCGCCGGCGCGGCGGCCGCGGCGCCGGCCAAGGCGCCGGCGAAGCCCGCCGCTCCGCCCGCGGCCGAGAAGCCACGGCCTGCCCCGGCCCCCGCCGCACCTGCGGCGCCCGCGGCACCGCCCGCCCCGGCGCCGACGCCGGTGGCGAGCGTGCCCGAGCCCGTGGCCGCTGAGCCGGTCGCCGCCACGGCCACGGTTGAGCCGGCGGGGCCGGCCTTCCGCCGGCTGGCCCGCGAACTGGGCGTGGATCTGGCCCGGGTCCGCGGCAGCGGGCCGGCCGGGCGAATCGTGCGCGAGGACGTGATCGCGGCGGTCCGGCAGGCGAGCGCCGCGCCGCCGGCCAGCCGCCCGCGGCCGACTGCGGCCGGCACCGAGCGGGACGACTGGGGCCCGATCCGCCGCGAGCAGATGGCGCGGATGCGGAAGACGATCGCGGCCAACATGGTCCGCAGCGTCTCCACCATCCCCCACCTGACGAACTTCGACGACGCCGACGTCACGGAGCTCGAGCGGCTCCGCAAGGAGAGCGCCGCCGAATACGCGAAGAGCAACCTCAAGCTCACGGCGCTCTCGTTCGTGATCAAGGCGGTGAGCCTCTCGCTCCGCCAGCATCCTGCGATCAACGCCACGATCGATCCCGAGAAGGGGGAGATCGTCTACAAGGAGTACGTCAACATCGGCCTCGCGGTGGACACGCCGCGGGGGCTCGTGGTGCCGGTGCTCCGTGACTGCGACCAGCTCTCGATCCCGCAGATCGCCCAGGCGATCGCCGACACGGCCGAAAAGGCGAAGAACGCCCAGTACGGCATCGAGGACCTGCGGGGCGGCACCTTCACGATCAGCAACCTGGGGGCCGTCGGCGGGGCCTATTCGACCCCGATCATCAACTGGCCGGAGGTCGCGATCCTGCTCCTGGGTCGGTCGCGGAAGATGCCGGTCGTGCACGAGGACCGCGTCGAGCCGCGGCTGATGATGCCCCTCTCCCTGTCGTACGACCACCGGCTGGTCGATGGGGCGATGGCCGCCCGGTTCCTGAACGAGGTGATCGGCTACCTCGAGAGCCCCGGCCGCCTGCTCTTGGCCATGTGAGAACGCACTGGAACAGACCGTGACACCCACCGCGAGCCTTGATTCGGCCGGCACTGCGAGCCTGGCCTTTCTCGAGGAGCTTTTCGACCGCTACCAGCAAGACCCCACGAGCGTTCCGCCCGACTGGCGGGCCTACTTCGATGCCTGGGTGCGGGGTGACGTCCCCCAGCCGCCCGCAGCGACCGCTGCCGGGCGGCCGGCCCCGCCGCGGCGGCCCGCCCAGGGCAACGGCCACGCCCCGCCGCGGCTGGTCACGCCCGACGGCATCGCCACCGGGCACGCCGTGGCCGTGAGCAACGGCGAGGTCCGCCTGCCGGCCGCGCCGGCCGGCGAGGCGATGCCGCTGCCGCTGCCGGTGGCGACCGGCACGGCCGGCGAGGAGCGGGTGGCGTTCCTGCAGGACCGCGTCGACCAGCTCGTGCGGGCCTACCGCGTCCGCGGGCACCTGATGGCCGAGATCGACCCGCTGGGGCGGCCGCGGCCCGGCCTGCCGGAGCTCGATCCGCAGTTCTATCACCTCACCGAGGAGGACATGGACCGGTCCTTCTCGACCGACACGATCGAGGGGCCGCAGTCGATGTCGCTGCGGCAGATCATCAAGCGGCTGCGCAACACCTACTGCCGCTCGATCGGCGTCCAGTTCATGCACATGGACGACCTGCGGGTGCGGCAGTGGCTCCAGGTGCGGATGGAGGGCTGCGAGAACCGCATTCAGCTCGATCGCCGGCAGCAGCTGCGGATCTACCGCCAGATGACCACGGCGGCGGTGTTCGAGGAGTTCATCCAGAAGCGGTTCCTGGGGGCCAAGAGCTTCTCGCTCGAGGGCTCGGAGAGCCTGATCCCGCTGCTCGAGATGGCGATCGAACGGGCGGCGGGCCAGGAGATCCAGGACGTGGTGATGGCGATGGCCCACCGCGGCCGGCTGAACGTGCTGGCCAACATCATGGGCAAGAGCCCGCAGCGGATCTTCCGCGAGTTCGCCGACATGGACCCGGAGCTCCACGTGGGCCGGGGCGACGTCAAATACCACCTCGGGCACTCGACCGACTACCAGGCGGCCAACGGCCGCAGCGTGCACCTCACGCTCTGCTTCAACCCCAGCCACCTCGAGTTCGTGAACCCGGTGGCCCTGGGCCGGATGCGGGCCCGGCAGGACCGCGCGGCGGATTTCGGGCGGCAGCACGGGATGGTGATCCAGGTCCACGGCGACGCCGCGTTCGCCGGCGAGGGCATCATCCAGGAGACGCTCAATCTCTCGGAGCTCGACGCCTACCGCGTGGGGGGCACGCTCCACGTGATCGTCAACAACCAGATCGGGTTCACGACCGGCCCGATGGAGGCCCGTTCCTGCACCTACGCCACCGACGTGGCGAAGATGCTCCAGATCCCGATCTTCCACGTCAACGGCGAGGATCCCGAGGCGGTCGCGCAGGTGGTGAGCCTGGCGATGGACTTCCGCCGGGAGTTCCAGCGGGACGTCGTGATCGACATGTACTGCTTCCGGCGCCGCGGCCACAACGAGGCCGACGAGCCGGCCTTCACGCAGCCGGCGCTCTATCGCGTGATCGAGCGGCGGCCGAGCGTGCACGAGAGCTACCTCGAGCGGCTACTGAAGCTCGGCGAGATCACGGCCGACGAGGCGCGGGCGATCGTGGAGCAGCAGCAGGCCAAGTTCGCGGCCGACCTCACGGCGGCCAAGAGCGAGGACTACGTCCACAAGAGCGACGTCGGCGGCGTCTGGGCCTTCTATGTCGGCGGCCGGGAGCGGGAGGCGGCCGACGTCGACACGGGCGTGCCCCGCGAGGTGCTCGCGGCGATGCTCGAGCGGATGGTGGCGGTGCCCGACGGCTTCCAGCCGCACGCCAAGATCAGGAAGTTTCTCGACGGCCGGCTGCAGATGGCGCGGGGCGAAGTGCCGCTCGACTGGTCCGCCGCGGAGGCGCTGGCGCTGGGCACGCTCGCCACGCAGGGCCTGCGGGTCAGGCTCTCCGGGCAGGACAGCCAGCGGGGCACCTTCAGCCACCGCCATGCCGTGATCCACGACGCCGTCACCGACGAGACCTGGTGCTCGCTCGAGCACCTGGCCCCCGACCAGGCTCCGGTGGAGATCTACAACAGCCCGCTCTCGGAGGCCGGTGTGCTCGGCTTCGAGTATGGCTACAGCCTCGACTGCCCGGACGGTCTCGTGATGTGGGAGGCCCAGTTCGGCGACTTCGTCAACGCCGCGCAGGTCGTGATCGACCAGTTCATCGTCAGCGCCGAGGACAAGTGGAACCGGCTCTCGGGCCTCGTGATGCTCCTGCCGCACGGCTTCGAGGGG
>JBJTAA010000169.1:0-10109 GCA_046090525.1 Planctomycetota bacterium | reverse complement strand
GCCGAGAGCCAGGTGGTCCAGCCGCGCTTGCTCGCCCCGGTGGCCACGAACCCGTCGATCGCCAGGCCCCATCGGTCGCGGGCCGCGGCCTCGGCCGCGGTCATCGCCGCGACGGCCGCCTTCACCATCGGCAGGAGCAGCGGCCAGGTGACGTCGCCGGTCCTCACGAACTCCACGAACGTGTGGGCGATGAGGCCGTCCTCGACGAGCCCGTCGAACATCGGCTGGTAGGGCACCTGCCGCACGACCACGCCCGGCAGCCCCGCCGCAGCCGCCACGCGGGCGAGCGTGCGGACCGCGTCGGTCGGCTCGCGGAGCCCTGGCTCGGGCAGCCGGGGACTCGAGCCGCCGTCGATCCAGAAGAGCACCGGCCCGTCGTCGGCCGCATCGAGCGGACGGACGAGCGACAGTTCGTGGGTCCACTCGACCCCGCGCCACCGCTGGCTCGTGAGCCGGCCGGTCAGCCATTCACCCCCCTCGAGTTCACCGGAGCCGACCGGCTCGAACCGCGTCGCCGGATCGGCCGCGCGGACATAGTCGGCGAGCGGCCCGGCAGGGGCGAGCCGCGCCGGCGGGTCGGTCACGGCGGCCTCGTCGGCCCGGAGGCTGCCCGCGGCGAGGGCGGCGGCCGCGAGCCCGCCGGTGAACTCGCGGCGCGTCGGACGCGTGCGATCATTTGGCATGGGCGACCCTCCGTTGCTTGCCGCCGGGCTTCGAGCCGCCCGCGGCCCGGGCCGGCCGTCCCGCATGGCGGGCGGCGATCCGCTCCGCGACGGCCCGCAGTTCGTCCCGCATGTCGGCCGGTTCGAGCACCTCCACGTGCTCACCGAGGGCGAGCAGCTGCGGCAGCATCTCGCCGTCCCAGGCCCGCTCGATGTCGAGCAGGACGCCGCCGTCCGGCAGCTGCCTGACCCGCTGGCGGGGATGGAAAGGCTTCTCACACGCCCACCGCGCCCGTGCGGCATCGACGCGGATGCGGTAGCGGCGGGCCGGCGTCGGCGAACGGAAGAGGGTGATGCTGTCGGCCAGCAGCTCGTCGATCGCCGTCGTCCGCCGGGCGAAGGCCCGCGACGTGACGCGGGCGTCGGCGACCCGGTCGAGCTTGAAGAACCGGATCCCCGCGGCCGCGTCGCCGGTGGCCGCGGCCCGCGTCGCCGCGATGTAGATCGCCCCCTCGTAGACGACCAGAGCCTCCGGACGGATCGTGATGCGCCGCGGGGCTTCGTCGGCGAGGCTCGTGTAGGCCAGTGACAGTTCGAGCGACTGCCGGATCGCGCGGTTGACGGCGTTGAGCGTCCGCGAGCGGTACTTCGCTTCGGCCGGCCGCGGATGGACGACCAGCCCGTCGCGGTGGGCGGCGACGTAGTCGAGCAGTTCCGGCGTGGCCACCCGCTCGAGCTTGGCGAGGAGCTGGCCGATGCCCCGCCAGTAGCAGGTGCCCGCGAGGGGGGCGAGGAACTCGCGGGCCACCGCCAGGGAGAGCAGTTCCGGCAGCGTCACGGCCGGCGGGCTGAGTTCCTCCGCACCGCGGCCGGGCTGGATCGACCAGGCGTCGCAGGTGGTCCCGCGGGTGGTCCGCTTCCGCGAGCGCTTCAGGGCGTAGCCGAACTTGCCCAGAAACTCCACGTCGCGGCGGAGATTCTTCTCCGACATGTCGTCGATCACGCCCCGGGCGATGAGCCGATCCTTGAGTTCGGCGATCGCGAGCGGCTGCCGGGCTCCGAACAGGATGTCGATCAGGTGGAAGACGCGCAGGAGCTGTTCGTGGCGGTTGATCGAGTCCATGCGATCGTCGGCTCCGGGGCAGCCAGCCGGGATGCCGGCGGGGCGATGGCCCCCAGAATACCCGGCCCGCGGGCACCGCATCGACGGGGCCCGGCGGTCGTGACCGACCGCCAGGGGGGATTGGCGGGGACCAACCTTGTCCCTGCGGGTGGCTAGGGTGCCGTCGCGTGCGTCCTCCGCCGCCAACCTCCTTCGTGACCCCGACCATGCCCACAGCTGTCATCAGACCGGTTCGCTCCCGCCTCGTCTCCCAAGTGCCGCGCGGCGGTGAGATTCCGCCGCGGCGACAACGGGTCTACCGGCCGCTGGTCGTCGGCCCAGCGGTCCTGCGGCGGCATGGGCCGGGGGAGCCCTGGACGGCGGTGGTCTCCACCGATGGCAGGCTCTGGCCGGAGGTTCCCCCCGGGCTCGGCCGCCGGCCACGCTGGCTGCTCGGGGGCGCCCACCGCGTCGCCGCGGCGCTCGTGGCCCCGCAGGACCTCGACGGCCGACCGGTGCGACTGATCGCCGAGCGTCGCCCGACCCGCTCCGAGTTCTACGGCTGGGCGCTGCTCTACCAGCTGCCCGGCATGCGGGGGCTGGCGCTCGCCGATACCCACGAGCGATTCAGCGATCTTCCCGCCTTGTTCGAGTCGCCGGCGGAACTGGTGGACCGGACCACGTTCCTGGCGTCGAAAGGCGTCGTGTCGCGGCCGCTCGCCCTCTTCACGCAGCCGGCCGACTTCGTCGTCACGGCCGAGGGGGAGCTGCAAAACCGGTTCTACCCCGGGGAGCGGTTCCACCGGCCCGCAGATCTCGGCTGGTTCTGGTGAGCGCAGCCACGCGATCAACCATCCCCCCCGAGCTGCTCCTGCAGTTCGAGCCACCGCTCCTCGGCGGCGGCCAGCTTGGCCTCGAGCTCCACGACCGCCTCGTGCAGCCGCAGCGCCTCGGCCGGGTCGGTGGCGGCCAGGAGCGCGGCGTGTCGCTCCTTCTTCTCCGCGTCGAGCCGGGCGATCGCCTTCTCGAGGTTGGCCGCTTCCTTGCGGATCGCCCGGTCGTCGCGGCCGGCCGGCGCGGCGCTCGTCCCGCCCGCGCGGCCCCGGGGCGGCGGGGGCCGCCGACGGCCGGCCTCCCGCTCCCCGCGGTCGATCTCCTCCGCCAGTTTCGCCACGTAGCTGTCGTAGTTGCCCAGGTGGTCCACGACGCGGCTGTCCCGCACCTCTATCACGGTCGTGGCCACCGCCCGCATGAACGCCCGATCGTGGCTCGTGAAGATCACCGTCCCCTGGTAGTCGACGAGCGCCGCGGCCAGCGCCTCGACCGTCTCCACGTCGAGATGGTTGCCCGGCTCGTCGAGCACGAGCACGTTGGCCGTGCCCAGCAGGAGCCCTGCGAGGCAGAGGCGGGCCCGCTCGCCGCCGGAGAGCACGCGAATCGGCTTGTCGAGCGCCGACCTGCGGAAGAGCATCGCCGCGGCGACGTCGAGGATCCGCTGCTGCTTGGTGCCGGGGGCGGCCACGGTCTCGAGCTGCTCGAGCACCGTGCGGCGCTCGTCGAGGCTCGTGTAGACGTGCTGGGCGTAGGTGCCGATCTCGCAGCCGTGGCCCCAGCGCACCTCGCCGGCGAGCGGCGGCAGCGATCCCACCAGCGTCCGCAGGAAGGTCGTCTTGCCCTGGCCGTTGTCGCCGACGATCGCCGCCCGGGAGCCGTGCCCGATCTCCACGGCGATCTCGCCGGCCACGGCATGGTCGGGATAGCCGATCACGAGTTCCCGACAGCGGACGGCCGCGCCCCGGCGTGGCGTGATCTCGGGGCAGCGGATCGCCGCCGTGGGTGCGTCGAGCGGAATCTCCTCGAGTTCCAGCCGCTCGAGTTCCTTGGCCTTCGACTTGGCCCGCGAGGCGGTCGAGGCCCGGGCCCGGTTCCGGGCGATGAAGTCCTCGAGCTCACGCTTGCGAGCGAGCACGGCGGCGTTGGTCCGCTCGGCGGTCAGGCGCCGCTCCCGCTGATGCACCAGGTAGTCGTCGACGGGCCCGGGATGGAGCGTGAGCTTGCCGTGGGCGAGGTCGAGCGTCTGGTCGCAGGTGGCGTTGAGGAAGGCCCGGTCGTGGGAGACGACCACGCAGGCCTCGCGGTAACCGCGCAGGAAATGCTCGAGCAGGATCTGCGTCCGCAGGTCGAGGAAGTTGGTCGGTTCGTCGAGGAGCAGCAGATTGGGCTCATGGAGCAGGAGCGCCGCGAGCTTGACACGGGTCTGCCAGCCCCCCGAGAGCGCCTGCACCGGGCCGGTCAGGAGCGATCCCTTGAGCTCGAAGTCGCCGGCCACCTCGCCGCACTTCCATTCCGGCTTGCCGCTGTCGCGCATCAGGAACTGCAAGGCCGACTCGCCGGGCTCGAAGGGATCGTGCTGCCGCAGGTAGCCGAGCCGCAGCCGCGGGTGGCGGACGATCTCGCCGGCGTCGAGCTCCTCCTCGCCGAGGATGATCTTCAGGAGCGTGCTCTTGCCGGCGCCGTTGCGGCCGATGAAGCCCACCCGGCCATCGTCGGTGATCGTGGCGCTCGCCCCGTCGAGGAGCACCTGGTCGCCATACCGCTTGTGGGCGTTTTGGATGTCGAGGAGGACCGCCATCCAGGAACCAGACCAGGCAGGGGCGAGAGGAGCGGAGGGCACGGGAGTCGAACCCGCAACCGGTTTCCCGGCACCACATTTCCAGTGTGGCCGCTAGCCATTCGCTTACCCTCCGAACACAGGTAAACCGGCCGGTATCGCTGCCCTGCGGAGGACATCGGCCGATGGCGGTTCGAAGTATAGCACCCGACTGGCAGGGCCACATGGCCCGCGGCCTCGCGCCAGACCGTGGGGCAGGTTTGCAACCTGCCAGCAGCGGTGGCGAGGCGTCGCAAGTCACTGGCCCCCGCGGCGAGCCCCGGCAGACTGCAAGTCTGCCGCACTGCTCTGAAGCTCCCTGTCGATGCCGCCCTGCCTGAGGCCTATGAGCCGGGGGTCGCCTTCACCATGCTGAGAACACCCACCAGAGCGCGATCCCCAGGCAGATCACGGCGGTCGCGATGATCCAGGCTGGCTTTCTCGGATGCGCGTGGTCTTCCGCGGAGATATACCGGTCGCAGTACGGGCACCGCGGGGTGTCCTCGAGGATTTCACGACGGCAGTAGGGGCACGGGCCGGTCGGGGCGTCTGCGGAGTCGTCCGAGTCGTCGCTCCAGTCGGCCTCATCGGCGTCCCAATCGTCGTCGTCACGGGACGTGTTCATGGGCGGATCTCCGTGCCGCCCGCGACGTGCTTGGGCTCGTAGGGACAGTGGCGACAGCCCGAGCCACAACACGAGCCCCGCTTCAGGTGAAAGGCCGCCGTGGAGACCACAAGGCCGTTCTCGACATACGAGTCGGGCGGATCGGCAGCGGGATTCCGGTCCGGCGCGGGGTGGGCTTGGTCGCGTACCATGGTGCGGTAGCGTAACCGCGCCGAGCGAAGTCTTCCGGGCGGACCCGACCGCAACGTTCAAGTCCGCCGGCCGTTGAAGAGTTCCCGTGACATTTTCCCGCCAGCCCGACCGCCCTGCGAGACCCCGAATCGCCATCGTGGGCGGCGGACCGGGTGGGTTGTTCACGGCTTGGCACCTCGAGCGACTGGCGGCCACGCCACTGACAATCACGATCTTCGAGGCTGACGACCGGCTGGGGGGCAAGGTCCGCACGCCCGCGTTCGAGCAGGTGCCCGTTCGCTACGAGGCCGGAGCGGCCGAACTGTACGACTATTCGCCGATCGACGACGATCCGCTCCGCGAACTCGTCCGATCGCTTGGCCTGCCCACGGTCGCCATGCACGGCTCGTCCGTCGTCATGGCGAGCCGCCGGCTGTCCAATCTCGATGAACTCGCCGAGGCTTTCGGCCCGCACGGGCGGGAATCGCTGGCCGCCTTCGACACCTGGGCCCGCTCCGCCCTCACGCCCGCGGAGTTCTTCGCCGCCGGCTCGGATCAGGCCACGTCGGCCGCCTCCAACGCCCGATTCGCGGCGGCCCTGGCGACGATCGCCGACCCCGGCGTGCGGCGCTACGTCGAAGTGATGATCAAGAGCGATCTGGCGACCGAGCCGGAGACGACGAGCGTCGGCTACGGCCTGCAGAACTACCTGATGAACGACCCGGCCTACATGCGGCTCTACTGCATCGCCGGCGGCAACGAACGCTTGATCACCGCGCTGGCCTCGCGGCTGGCGGCCGAGATCCGGCTCGAGGCCGCCGTGACGGAGATCGGCGGCGATGCGGGGGCCGCGCTCGACGTCTCATGGCTGGAGCGGGGCCAGCCGCGGCAGGGAGCGTTCGACGTCGTCATCCTGGCCCTGCCGCTCGACGCGCTGGCGCGGATCACGTCCCCCAGCCCGTGCCTGACGGCGGGCCTCAAGCACCACGTCGTGCACCACGATCACCCGGCTCACTACCTGCGGATCACCGTGCTCTTCGACCAGCCGCTGCCGGCGGCCGGCGGAGACGACTCCTATCTGATGCTCGACGCGCTCGGCGGCTGCTGCCTCTATATCGAAAGCAGCCGTGAGCCCAACGCGACGCACGGGGTGCTCGGCTGGTTGATCGGCGGGGCGGCGGCCGTGGAGTTGGGGGAGAGAACCGACGAGGAACTCGTGGCCGCGGCGCTCGAGACCTTGCCCGAGCCCTGGGCGGCGCTCCGCGGACGGGTGCTCGAAGCCAAAGTCCACCGCTGGCGGGGCGCCGTCAGCGCCGTGCCTGGAGGCTGGGAGCCACTCGCGGTCGATCGGCGGCACCGGCCGGCTCCGGCCAGCCATCCCAATCTGTTCGTCGTGGGAGACTATCTTTACGACGCGACCCTCAACGGCGTGCTCGATTCCGCGGAGCACGTCGCCGGCTGGGTGGCGGCAGAACTGGCCGAGGCATGGCAGGAGCGATGATGAGCCCACCGCAGGATGCGGCTGTGTCCGTGAATGGCACTCCGGCAGCCGGTGCCGGGCCGTCAGCCAACGGCGCTGCCCCGGCAGCGCTGCCCGCGGGGGCCGGCCTCGAGCGGCTGCCGTTGCCGGCGGGTGGGGCGCTCGAGTTGGCGACGGTGGCTGTGGCCGAATCCGCGCCGGGCTCGGCGGTGGCTCAGCATGAGCCGGCCCAGGCGGCCGCGATGGCGGCGGCCTGGGTGGGCGCGGCCCCGCTGGTCGAGCCAGCGGGCCGCGGCGCACCCCAGATCGTCACTGTGCCGCTCTACGACAGCCACGTGGTCTGGTCGCCCGCCCGGGCGGCAGTGGTCGGGCCGGCGTCGCGACTCGGGCAACTGCGGGCGGCCCTGGCCGAGTTTGCCGCCCGCGAGGCCGAACTTCGCGACGCTGAGCGGCGGGCCGCCAACCTGCTCGACGAAACGGAGGCCGACGCCGCAGTCGCCTGCCTGGTCGACGAGCGGCTGACCCGCCGCCACGACACCGCCGCCGCCCGCTACCGCGAGGCGGTCGCGGTCCGCCGGAGCCTCGCGGGCCTGTCGGCCGCCATCCATGCCCCGCCGATCCATCCGCCCACGCTTGCGAGCCAACTCGGCGAGCGGCTGCGCGACCGCACCCGGCTCGCCGAGCGCCACGAGCACGCCGTCGAGAAGGCCGAACTCGCCGAGCGGGTCGCCGAGGCCTGCGGTCAGCGGGCAGCCGACCTCGTCATCGCCCGCCGGCAACTGGCGCTCGAGTGGGCGATCGTGGCGCTGCTCGTTGCCCAGACCGTTCTCCTGCTCGTCGATGCGCTGGCGTCGCGGGGGACGCCGTGAGAACGGCGTCCCGCGGTCGCCAGCGGTCGATCGATTTCCTGCGGGGTGTGGCGATCGCGCTGATGGTGCTCGTCCACTTCGCGGAGAACCTCTCGGGCTGGTACGGCGGTGCAGGTGGCCCCTTCGTCGGCGTGCATCGGACCTGGTGGCTCCCCACCGGCTTCGCGGCGCCGATCTTCACGTTCCTGTCGGGCTTGAGCTACCGACTCTGGGCCGACCTCCAGCGGGAGCGGGGGAGGAGCGACGACTGGATCGCCAAGAGCAGCGTTCGCCGGGGGCTGTTCCTGATCGGCCTCGGCTTCGCCTTCAACGTGCTCATCTGGCTGCCGGAGGACGTCTTCAACTGGGACATCCTCACGCTCATCGGCGGCGGCCTCCTCGTGCTGGCGGCGGCGCGGTGGGTGCCCGATCCGGCGATCGCGTTTTCGGCCGCGGTCGTGGTGGCCGTCGCCCCCGCGCTTCGCGTGGCGGCCGACTACATGGCCTTCTGGACGGGTGGGTTTTTCGACTACGAGTTCACGCTGGCCGACGTCACGCTCGGCTGGCTCGTCACGGGATACTTCCCCGTCTTTCCCTGGCTGGCGTTTCCGCTCGCCGGCTACGCCCTCGGGCCGAGCATGCTCGCGGGCAGCCGCACGGCGTTCCTCGCCGCCGGCGGCCTCGTCGCGGCGGCGCTCGGCCTCATGGTCTCGTGGCCCGTCCTGCCGCCGGTGGTGACCGGCGACGCGGTGCGGGTGTGGAGCATGTTTCCCCCGTCGACGGCCTACGTGCTCGGCACGCTCGGCACCGTGATGCTCGCCCTGGCGATGGCGCACCGACTGCTCGACGAGCATGCCGACCGCGGTCGGCTACTCATGGACTGGCTCGCCCCGCTGAGCCGCCATGCGCTGTCGATCTATCTCCTGCACCACGCGGTGCACGTCTGGCCGCTGTGGGCGGCCGGCCTGGCGAGCGAGGGAAAGGTGTCGTCCCTCTGGCAGGTCGCGATGCCGGTCGGCTGGGCGGTCGCGCTCGCCGGCGGGTTTCTCGTGGCGGCGGCGGTGCTTTTCCGCTGGGTGGATCGCCAAGGCCTGCCGAGCCCCGAGTCGCTGATGCGATGGCTCTGCGATTGACGCCCGGCCGGTTCCGCCGCCGCGCCCCCCTTTGCGGCGGCCTTCGCTACGATCGTCGCCATGACGGCCCAGCCAACCCCGCCGCCCGCGGAATCATCGCGGTTCACGACGACCGCCTGGGTCCTGCTCGACTGGGCGGCGAGCGCCTTCTCGACCGTGCTGATCACGCTCGTCGTGACCTACGTCGAGAAGGTCGCGTTCGCCGACCGCCCCTGGGGTCTCGCCCCGGGCGTGGTCTGGCCGTGGACGCTCGCCGCGGCCATGCTCGCGTCGGCCGTGATCGCGCCGGGGTTCTCGGCCTGGGCCGACCGCCGGCGGCGGCACAAGACGGCGCTCCTGGCGAGCGTGGTCGTCGGGGCCGGGGCGCTCATGCTCCTGGCGATCGTGCCGCCGACCGCCCGACTCACCGTGCTCGGAGCGGTGGCGGTGGCGAACGTCGGCTTCGACATGGCGGCGATCTTCATCGGCAGCCTGCTCGCCCGGATCGCGAGCGGCCCCCGCGCCGACCGGCTCTCGGCGTTCGGCTTCGCGGCGGGCTACGCCGGCGGCGCCGTGGCCCTCGTGATCGCGACGGCGATCGTGGCCGCCCACGAGCGGCTCGGCCTCTCTGCCGCCGGCGGCCTGCGGGTGGCCTTCGCCTTCATCGGGCTCTGGTGGCTCGCCTTCTCGCTGCCCGCAGCGTTCGCCCGCTTTGGCAACGGCCCCAGCGAAAGCCACGCCGATTCGGCGGCGGGTGAGCTCGTCGCCTTCGCCCGCTCGCTGGGGCGGGCCGATCACGGTGACGGCCGCCACCTCGCGGCGGTGCTCGCTGGCAGCACGCTCGTGCTCGGGGCGGTACAGACGGCGATCGCCCAGTTTTCGAGCGTCGCCCTGGAGGAGTTTTCGCTCGCGCCCGAGGCACTCGTGAAACTCGTCCTGCTCGTCCAGGCGGTGGCGCTGCCGGGGGCGCTCGCCGTGGGCTGGTTGTCCGAGCGGGTCGGACGGCGGCCGGCTCTCGTGGTCTGCCTCGTCGGCTGGATCGCCGTGCTCGCGCTGGCCTGGTTCGTCGGAACCGTGCCGCAGCTCTACGCGCTGGCCGTGCTCCTGGCACTCGTGCTCGGCGGCGTGCAGAGCGTGATCCGGGCGACCGTGGCCGAGGCGGCCCCGGAGGGCAGGGCAGGGGTGACCTTCGGGCTCTTGCAGGTGGGTTCGAAACTCTCCGGCGCTGCGGCGGGGCTCGCCTTCGGGTGGCTCTACCTGGCCACCGGCCATCCGCGAGCCGGCTTGGCGGCGCTCCTCGCGCAACTGCTTGTCGGCTGGTGGGCGCTCCGGCGAAGCCCTTGGAGCCCGTCACGCCCCAGGAGTCCGGTCACGCCGTGACCGGATCACGCTGGATGCTGCGCCTGCTCTGACCCGGTTCCGGCCCCAGGAGTCCGGTCACGCCGTGACCGGATCACGC
>JBJTAA010000168.1:0-2402 GCA_046090525.1 Planctomycetota bacterium | reverse complement strand
GATACGGCGCGGATTCCGCGGGTTGGAAACCCGCGGCCACTGGAGGCATCACGCAGCCACCAGGCGCATCGATGGACTGCGAGGGGTTGCCCATGCCCCGGAGCCGGGTTGTGCGTGCAAGCGAAGCCCGGAGGGCGAAAGCGCAGCAGGCACGCAGTGAGCGGAGGGCACGATGCCCTCCGCGAACGTCCGGCGCTGGGGCATGGGCAACCCCGAGCGTGCGCGCGCAAGGCCAACCCGAACGTCCGGCGCTGGGGCATGGGCAACCCCGAGCGTGCGTGCCCTGACGCGACGTCCGGCGTGATCCGGTCACGGCGTGACCGGAATCCTGGGGCCGCAAAACGGGGTTGAACGTGCCCGGCAGGACGTCTACCCTCCCCGCCCCGTTCACCGAGAGCCCCCGAGGGTCCGCCGGTTCATGCACTATTTTCTGCGAGCGCTGCGCGAGGCCGCCCGGAGCTGGCCGCTCCTGGCGGCGGCCATGCTCTGCTCCGCCGGCGTGGCCGCCCTCTGGGGGGCCAACATCGCGGCCCTGTTCCCGATCATCGAGGTGACGCTCAAGGGCGAGTCGCTGCAGGACTGGAACGGCAAGCGGCTGGAGGACGCCGAGGGCAGGATCGAGGCCGCCGAGACCGAACTGCAGCGGCTCGAGACCGAACTCGCGGCCGGCACGCGGACGGGCAAGGATCTGGGCTGGGCCCGGCACCGCGTGGACACGCTCAAGCTGAACCTCGCCGGCGACCGGGCGCTCGTCGCTGCCGCCAGCCGCCTCGCGCCGTGGCTCGACCGGTTGCTGCCCGTCGATCCCTTCCAGACCGTGCTCTGGGTCGTGGCCTTCGTCGTGGTGAGCACGTTCATCAAGCACGGCCTCTTGCTGGCCAGCACGATGCTCGTCTCCTGGGTGGCGATGAACATCAGCCGCAACCTGCGGCTCAAGATCTTCGACAAGGCGCTCGAGCTCGACCGGGCCCAGTTCATGCGGCATGGCTCGGCCGGGTTCATGGCCCAGGTGACGGCCACCGCCGAGATGCTCGCCAGCGGGATCACCGCCGTGTATGGCGGCATGATCACGGAGCCGCTGAAGATCGCCGCCTGCCTGGGCTGCGCCCTGCTCGTCTCCTGGCAGCTGACGCTCGCCTGCCTGGTGCTCGCGCCGGTGGTGGGCTTCCTGATGGTCTGGCTCAACCGCCGGATGCGGCACAACTCCCAGACGGTGCTGTCGCAGTCGCGCGGCTACCACCACGTGCTGCTCGAGGCCCTCAACAACGTGCTCACCGTGCAGGCCTACACGATGGAGCCCTTCGAGCGGCAGCGGTTCCGCGACTGCACGGGGGACATGATGCGGGTCGGGATGCACCACGCCTTCTACCGGGCCCTCGCCAACCCGATCACCGAGGTGCTCGGCATCGGCATGGTGGCCACCTCGATCGCCGTGGGGGCCTGGCTCGTGATCAACCAGGAGACGAAGATCTTCGGGATCACGATGACGGACCAGCCGATGACGGTGCCCGGCATCATGATCTTCTTCGGGTTCCTGATCGGCGCGAGCGACCCGGTCCGCAAGCTCTCCGGCGTGATCACCGGCCTGAACATGGGCTGCGTCGCGGCCCAGGGGCTCTACCCGCTGCTCGACACGGAGTCGAAGCTCAGGCAGGCGGCGGAGCCGAAGCGGCTGGCCTCGCCCCACCGCGAGATCCGCCTGGAGAACGTATCGTTCTCCTACGACGGCGTCGACACCGTCCTGGCCGACGTGAACCTCACGATCCCGTTCGGCGAGCGGGTGGCGATCGTGGGGCCCAACGGCGGCGGCAAGAGCACGCTGATCAACGTGATCTGCCGGTTCTACGATCCCACCGCGGGCCGCGTGCTGCTCGACGGGGTGCCGCTCACGGAGCTCGCCCTCGACGACCTGCGGCGGCGGATCGCGATGGTGACCCAGCAGACGGAGCTGTTCAACGAGTCGATCGCCTACAACATCCGCTACGGCCGCTGGGACGCCACCCCGGAGGAGATCGAGGAGGCCGCCCGCAAGGCGCACGCCCACGAGTTCATCTCGGAGTTTCCCGACGGCTACCGCACGATGGTGGGCCCCAACGGCTTCCGGCTCTCGGGCGGGCAGCGGCAGCGGATCGCCCTGGCCCGCGCCTTCCTCCGCGACGCGGAGATCCTGGTGCTCGACGAGGCCACCAGCCAGATCGACGTCGAGAGCGAGCAACTGATCCACGAGGCGTTGGCCCGCTACGTCCAGAACCGCACGGTGCTCATGATCACCCATCGGGCGAGCACCCTGTCGCTGGCCGACGCGATCGTGGAGGTCGAGCACGGGCGGGTGGTGAAGCGGCCGGCCCGGCAGCCGCAGGCGGCCTGAGGCAGCCGCGCGGTGGCGAGCCCGGGTAGACTCC
>JBJTAA010000167.1:0-2838 GCA_046090525.1 Planctomycetota bacterium | reverse complement strand
GATGCGGCGCGACTCCGTGCCCATCCTCGTGCGGGCACGGATCTGGGCCTGGGCCCCGGACGCCCTGCGGGAGCGAACCTGGCCGCGGCTGGGCGAGACGCTCGCCATCCAGGCCGAGGCGGCCGGCCTCGACCCGGCCCGGGCCTTCCCGCCCCCCGAGCAGGCGGGAGGCGATGACGGTGACAGCGCCGGCGATGCCGCCGAGTGATGCCATCGGCCGGGGGTGGCCCGCACCGAATGCTTGCGGTCGTGGCCGAAGCGCGGAGAAATACGAGAACAGGCCAGGGGGCAGGGCCGTACCACTTTCCGGCGACGAGCCGGAAGTTTTTCCCATCGTGGAGCGACGCGTGTCACTCGCACTCGCATCATCCGCAGGGATCGGAGGCTGCCATGAGCACCAACAGCGACGGCATGTTCGAAGGGAAGGCCGGGAGGACTGATGATCACGCGGGCCGGACGCCGGAGCATCCCGGCGTGACCCGGCAACAACGTCGCCGGACGGAGCGGCGGCTGCGAGCGAGGCGGGCCCGAGGGCCGGCCCCGCTCGCGGCCGAGCGACTCGAGACCAGGGCCCTGTTGGCGGCCGTGGTCGCCGACTATGCCCTAGTCAACGATTGGGGAAGCGGTTTCCAGGGGGGCATCACGCTCCAGAGCCGGGATGCCGCGGCGGTCGAGAACTGGACGCTCTCCTTCGACTACGACGCCACGATCAGTTCGATCTGGGAGGCGAAGGTCGTTTCCCGTTCCGGCTCGACCTACACCGTGCAGGGTGCCGCGTGGAACAACACGCTCGCCCCGGGCGGGCGGATCTCGTTCGGCTTCATCGCCGCGTCGCCGGCAGGCATCGGTCCGGTGGCACCGCCGTCCAACTTCACGCTCAATGGTGAGCCGCTCGGCGGCCACTCCCCCGCCCCCACGCCCGCGCCCGAGCCGGCGCCCCTGCCGCCGCCCGCGCCGGAACCGGCGCCAGCCCCCGAGCCCGCTCCGATCGACCCGGCCCTGTCCTTCAAGGTCACCAGCGATTGGGTCAGCGGCTTCAACGGCGACGTCACGGTGACCAACACCCGGGCAAACGCGGTCACCGACTGGACCGTCTCCTTCGACTTTGACGGTCAGATCACGAGTCTTTGGAACGGCAGGATCGCCCTCCAGTCGGGGTCCACGTACATCGTCAAGAACGCCTCCTGGAACGGCAGTCTGCCCGCCGGCGGTTCGGCCACCTTCGGCTTCACCGGCTCACCCGGCGGAGCGGGTGCCCAACTGCGAAACGTCGCCGTGACCCTCGGCGGCGTCGTCGCACCGGCTCCGGCACCGGCTCCGCAGCCCGCGCCCGCACCTGAGCCGCCGCCACCAAGCGACGGCGTCGGCCGCGTGTTTGCGGCCAACCCCGCCGAAGCCGACATCGTGGGCTTCGACCCGGCGGTCGATCGGCTCGACTTCGGCGAGATCTCGGTTCACAACCTGATCGTCGCCAAGCTCGCTTCGGGCGAGGTGGCGATCGTGAACCCGTGGGCCTGGACCCCGGAATACCAGGTCATCCAAGGCGTCGAGTTTGCCGATCTCACGGTCGAGAACTTCGGCATCGTCCACAACGAGCACCTCCGTCAGGACATCGGCGGCGTCCTCTCCTGGGAACTCGGAGTCGGGCCGCGGGATTCCGGCACGGTCTACGTCCGCTCGCACGAATCCGGCGTGTCGCAGGTGATCGACGGCTTCGATCCGACCACCAACAAAATCTCGCTGGTCTATTTTGGTACCCGCGAACGGCTCTCGGTCATGGACACGCCGACGGGCCTGCTGATCTCGGTCGAGCCGACGGGCCAGAGCGTGCTGCTCGCCGGTGTCCGGAAGGCCGACCTCGTACCGGCCAATCTGGAGTTTCACCACGATCAGATCGTCGAGGATCAACTCGAAGTACCGTTCGGGTTCACCGCCGAGCAGGTGACGATGGTCAGCCGGGCAAGCCTGCTCACCCCGGAGGCGCCCGCCGGGCAGGTGACCGACGGCCATCAGACGAGCCCGGGCAGCACGCAGCCGCACGACCCCGGCCACGATCACGGCGACCACCCCGGCGGCATGCACCCCGCCGACCCGACGCCGGCGCCGACCCCCGCGCCGGAGGCCCAGCCGGTTCCCGATTCGGGCGCCGGCGATCCGGTCGCGCCGGTCGATCCGGCACCCGCCGACCCCGGCGATCCGGCGGCCATGCCGATCGCCAGCCACGACAAGGTGCTGGCGGCCTACTTCCCCGAGTGGGGCATCTACGGCCGCAACTTCCAGGTGGCCGACGTGCCGGCCGAGAAGCTCACGCATCTCATCTACTCGTTCCTCGACCTCGAGCCCAGCGGTGAGGTCGCCATTTACGACTCCTATGCCGCCGTCGAGAAGCGGTTCGCCGCCCATGAAACCGTCAGCGGGGAGGCCGATCAGTGGTACTACCCGCCCGGCGACCCGCGGGCCGAACAGACGGTCTGGGGCAATTTCGCCCAACTCGCCCAGCTCAAGGAGAAGTATCCGCACCTCACGGTCACGATCGCGATCGGCGGCTGGACCCTCTCCGACCACTTCAGCACGGTGGCCGCGACCGCAGCCGGCCGTGAGACGCTGGCCCGCTCGATCGAAACCTTCCTCGAGACCTACCGGATGTTCGACGGGGTCGACTTCGACTGGGAGTATCCGGGCGGAGGAGGTGAGCCGGGCAACTCGGTGAGCCCGAACGACGGGGCCAACTATGCCCTCCTCTTGGCCAACGTCCGCGGCAGGCTCGACGCGCTCGGCGCCCGGCTCGGCCGGACCTACGAGATCTCGGTCGCCTCCCCGGCCGGGCTCGACAAGATC
>JBJTAA010000166.1:0-2767 GCA_046090525.1 Planctomycetota bacterium | reverse complement strand
GGCGGCGCCGAGCCCGCGGCCTGGCGGGTGGTGGCGGCCGACTTCGTGACCACCGACTCCGGCACCGGCGTCGTCCACATCGCCCCGGCCTTCGGCGAGGTGGACTACGGCGTGCTCGTGGCCGAGCAGGCGCGGTTCGCCCCCGGCGCGGGCCCCATGCTCTTGAACGCCGTCGCCCCCGACGGCACCTTCACCGACGCCTTCCCGCTCGGGTCGGGGCGGTTCGTGAAGGATTGCGACCGCGACATCACGCGGGATCTCAAGGCCCGCGGCCTGCTCGTGCACCAGGAACAGTATGTGCACGACTATCCCTTCTGCTGGCGGGCCGACAAGGATCCGCTGATCCAGTACCCGCGGGAGAGCTGGTTCATCCGCACGAGCCGGTTCCGCGAGCAGATGCTGGCCAACAACGAGCAGGTGCACTGGCTGCCCGACCACATCAAGCACGGGCGGTTCGGCAACTTCCTGGAGACGAACGTCGACTGGGCGCTCTCCCGGGAGCGCTACTGGGGCACGCCGCTACCGATCTGGGTCTGCGAGGCGACCGGGCAGGCCGAGGCGGTGCCCTCCTACGAGGCGCTCCTCGCCAAGCCGGGCGTCCGCGGCACCGAGGTCTTCGACGAGGCCAAGCGGGCCAACCCGAAGCTCTCCGACGACCTCCGGGTTCACAAGCCCTACATCGACGCCGTCACCTACGACTCCCCCTTCGCCGCCGGCAAGCGGATGCGGCGGGTGAGCGAGGTGATCGACTGCTGGTTCGACTCGGGCTGCATGCCCTTCGCCCAGTGGGGCTGGCCGCACGCGGGCCGGGAGGAGTTCGCCGCCCAGTTCCCGGCCGACTTCATCTCCGAGGCGATCGACCAGACCCGCGGCTGGTTCTACAGCCAGTTGGCGATCAGCACGCTCCTCTTCGGGGCGGGGGCCGAGGGGGATCTGCCCGCCGGGGCGGCCGCGCCGGCCGGCACCTACCCCCACCCGTTCAAGACCTGCATCGTGCTCGGGCACATGCTCGGCGAGGACGGGCAGAAGATGAGCAAGAGCCGGCGGAACTACCGCGAGCCGGCCGAGATCTTCGATGCGTATGGGGCCGATGCCCTGCGCTGGTTCTTCCTGGCCGGCCAGCCCCCGTGGACGAGCATCCGCTACAGCGAGCGGGCGATCCGCGAGAGCGTGCCGGAGTTTCTGCTCAGGCTCTGGAACGTCTACTCGTTCTTCGTGATCTACGCCCGGATCGACGGCTTCGACCCGGCCGGGCTGCTCGCCGAGCCCGGGCAGCTCGACCACGCCGCTCTCGCCCGGGGCCGCGGCTGGCGGCCCGCGGCCGAGCGGGGCGAACTCGACCGCTGGATGCTCTCCGAACTGCACGCCACGGCGGCCGCGATGGTCGAGCGGCTCGATGCCTACGACCACTTCGCGGCGGCTGGCGAACTCTCGAAGCTCGTCGATGCCGTGAGCAACTGGTTCGTGCGCCGCAGCCGCGACCGGTTCTGGGCGGCGGGCCGGGCCGACGGCGGGCCGGAGACCGACCCCGACAAGCTCGACGCCTACTGGACGCTCTACGAGACGCTGCTCGTGATCTCCCGGCTGGCGGCCCCCTTCGTGCCCTTCGTGAGCGAGGCGATCTGGCGGAATCTGGCCGTCGCCGCCTTCGGCGGCCGGGCGCCCGAGAGCGTGCACCTGACCGACTATCCCGAGGGGGACGCCTCGCTCGTGGACCGCGACCTCGTGCGGCGGATGACGCTCGTCCGCGACGTCGCCTCGCTCGGGCGGGCGGCCCGGGCCGCCGAGAAGCTCAAGGTCCGCCAGCCGCTCGGGAAGGTGGAGGTGGTCCTCGCCGACCCGGCCGCCGGCGACGAGGCCTGGCTCGCGGACCATGCCGACCTCATCTGCGACGAGCTCAACGTCAAGCAGTTCGAGATCTGCCGCGAGCCCGACCGCTACATCGAGCGGACGATCCTGCCGGATCTCAAGAAACTGGGGCCGCGGCTGGGGAAGGATTTGCCGCGGGTGAAGCAGGCGCTCGCCACGGCCGACGCTGCGGCGATCCTCCGGAGCATCCACGACACGGGCCGGGCCCGGCTGCCGCTGGCCGGCGGCGGCGAGGCGCTGCTCGAAGAGGGAGACGTGCTCGTGCGTACGACGGCCAAGCCCGGCTGGGCGGCCGCCGAGGGGCCGCGGGCGGTGGTCGTGGTGGCGAAGGAGCTCACGCCGGAACTCGTGGCGGAGGGGCTCGTGCGCGAGGTCGTGCACGCGGTGCAGACCCGGCGCAAGGCGCTCGACCTCGAGTTCACCGACCGGATCACGCTCGAGTTCGCGACGCCCTCGGCCGAGTTGCGGGCCGCCCTCGAAGGTCATCTGGACTACGTGGCGGCCGAGACCCTCGCTGCCTCCGCAACCGTGGCGGCCGGCGACGGTGCCGGCGGCGAGGTGATCGACATCGACGGCCATCCACTCGTGATCACGGTCACTCCGGCGGCATCGCCCCATGCCTGAATCCCGTCACCTGCGGCTGGCCGTGCTGCTCTCGGGCTCGGGGCGGACGCTCGAAAACCTGCTCGGGCGGATCGCCGCCGGGAAAGTGCCGGCGACGGTGACGCTGGTCGTCGCCAGCCGTGGCGACGCGCGTGGCGTCCGGATCGCCGACCGGGCGGGCATCCCCGTCCGCGTGCTGCCGCCGGCGGGGCGGGGCGTGGAGCCGTGGAGCGAGTCGATCTTCGCAGCCTGCCGCCAGGCGCGGGCCGATCTCGTGGTGATGGCGGGGTTTCTG
>JBJTAA010000165.1:0-13365 GCA_046090525.1 Planctomycetota bacterium | reverse complement strand
GCCGCATGACACGCCCCGATACCCCTGGACTCGACACGGCGAACGGGCCCGGCTTCCAGCAGGTGGGCTGGAGCGACCATCTCGCCCGGCACGTCGCCGAGCTCGCGGCCGACTGGCTGGCCGAGGATCTCGGGCACGAGTGCGACTGGACGAGCGTCGGCCTGGTCCCGGCCGATGCCCGGAGCGAACTGGCCGTCGTGGCCCGCCGGGCCGGCGTGATCGCGGGACTGCCGGCCGCGGCGGTGGTCGCGACGACGGCCGACCCCCGGCTCGACTTCAGGCCCCGGCGGGCCGACGGCGACGCCGTCGCCGCTGGCGACACCGTGGCCACGCTGGCCGGTCCCACCCGCAGCGTGCTGGCCGCCGAACGAGTCGTCCTGAACCTGCTCGGACGGCTCTCCGGCATCGCCACGGCCACCCGCCGGCTCGTCGACGCCGTGGCCGGCACCCGTTGCCGCGTGTACGACACCCGCAAGACGGTGCCGGGCTGGCGGCTGCTCGACAAATACGCCACGCGGGCCGGCGGCGGCTGGAACCACCGTCTCGGTCTCTATGACGCGATCCTCATCAAGGACAACCACCTCGGGGCGTTGGCGGCGGCCGGCGTCGAGCCGGCCGAGGCCGTCCGCCGAGCCCGCGCGTTCCTCACCAAGACCTTTCCGCCGGCGCGGGCCGAGGCGATGGTGGTCGAGATCGAGATCGACTCGATCCGGCAGCTCGAGCCGGTGCTGGCCGCCGGGCCCGACATCGTGCTCCTCGACAACATGCCGCCCGACGAACTGGCCGGCTGCGTCGCCCTGCGCGACCGGCTCGCACCGCGGGTGGTGCTCGAGGCCTCGGGCGGGATTCGGCCGGAGACGGTGGCCGAGGTCGCACGCGCAGGCGTGGATCGCGTCAGCACGGGCTGGCCGACGCACGATGCGCCATGGCTCGACGTGGCGCTCGACTGGCCGTGAGGCCTACACGCCCAGCAGGCGGTTGCGCTTGGTGCGGCGCTCCGCGCGGAGGCGGGCGCGACGCTTGGTCTCGCTGGGCTTCTCGAAGAACTCCCGCTTCCGCATCTCCTTCTTGATCCCGCTCCGCTCCACGAGCTTGCGGAACCGGCGAACCGCCTCTTGGATGCTCTCCCGCTCCCGAACCGTCAACTTGACCATGCGCACTCCGAAGGATTCTGGATTTCGTTCGTCGATGCCTCGCGCCCGGCGGTGCCGGGACCGGCCGGCAGCCGGGTCGCCGCCGAGGGTGGCGACCGCGAGAACCCCAGAGAATATCGGCCGCCTCCCCTCGCGTCCACCAGGATCCGCGAACCTGCCCCGGCAGGGCCCGGATTGCCCCCCCTGCCCCCCGGCCCCACAATGCCGGGCTCCATCCTCGACGGCCGCCCCGCGGCGGTGATGAGACACCTATGGACGTCGAGCTTCCGCCCTCGAGCGTGCCCGCCTGCGAGTCGCAGTACCTGGTCTCGTTCCTCGTCAACGGCACGCTCGCCATCGACGCCGGCCCGCTCGGCCTGCTGGCCGACCTCGGGCGGCAGGGGCGGGTGCGGCACGTGTTCCTGACCCACGAACACATCGACCACCTGGCCACGCTCCCGATCTTCCTGGAGAACGTCTTCGAGCCGGGGCCGGACTGCGTGGAGCTGCTCGGCGCGGCCGACGTGCTCGAGTTCGTCCACCGCGACCTCTTCAACGGCCGCGTCTGGCCCGACTTCTTCGCCCTCTCGGCCGGCGAGGACCGCTTCGTCCACGCCACGCCCGTGGAGCCGGGCCGCGCGGTGCGGCGGGCCGGGCTCGACATCACCCCCCTGCCCGTCTCGCATGCCGTCGAGACGCTCGGCTACCTCGTCGACGACGGCCGCTCCGCCGTCGCCTTTCCGTCGGACACCGGCCCGACCGACTCCTGCTGGCGGCACCTCGCCGCGGCCCCGCGGCTCGACGCGGTGTTTCTGGAGGTGAGTTTTCCGAACTCGCTCGCCGATCTGGCAACCGTGACGGGCCACCACTGTCCCGCCACCTTCGCGGCGGAGATCCAGAAGCTTGACCGGCCCGTCCGCTGGATCGTGGTGCATCGCAAGCCGCGGTATGCAGCCGAGATCGCCCGGGAACTCGCGGCCCTCGCCCTGCCGGGCGTGGAACTCGTCGAGCCGGGACGGGTCTACACGCTCTGACGGGCTGCCGCCGTCGGGCGCTCGCGGTCTACACTGGCAGGCGCTCGGCCCGGCACCGGCCGATGCGATCAGGAGGCTTCCGATGAACGACGTCACCTTCGAGACCGTGCAGTCGGGCGATGCCCCGATCGTGCGGGCCAGGATCCCGGCCGGCGGCTCCCTGTTCGCGGATGCCGGCGCGATGATGGCGATGTCCCCCAACCTCACCATCGAGAGCTCGCTGCGCGGGGGCGTCGTGGGCGCCCTGTCGCGGTCGCTCCTGCGCGGTGAGACGTTCTTCTATCTCACCATCTCCGCACCGCAGTCGGCGGGCGAGGCGCTCCTGGCGCCGTCCACGATCGGGGGCATCGAGATGCTGGAACTGACCGGCACCGAGTATTTCCTGCAGAAGGGCTCGTTCCTGGCCGCCCAGCATTCGGTGGAGCTGACCACGAAGACGCAAAACCTCACCAAGGGCCTGTTCAGCGGGGAGGGCTTCTTCGTCACCCGCGTGAGCGGGTCGGGCACGCTGGTGCTCAACACCTTCGGCGACCTCATGACCTTCGACCTCGCCCCGGGCGAGGAGTACGTCGTGGACAACTTCCACCTGGTCGCCTGGGAATCGACGATCACCTACCGGATCGCCAAGGCAGCCGCCGGCTGGATCTCGAGCTTCACCTCGGGGGAGGGTTTCGTCTGCCGGTTCACCGGCCCCGGGCGCATCCTGGTGCAGACCCGCAATCCCGCCGCCTTCGCCGGCTGGCTGAGCCGCCACCTGCCGAGCAAGGGCTGATCCCCTCCCCCACCGCTGGTGAGCGGCCGATGCCCGACACCTTCCCGGCCGTCTGCTTCCTCGCCGCCGCCCCGGGCTCACGCCCCTGCCGCGTGACGCTCGAGTCGGGAGGGCTCGTGCTCGAACCCGACCACGGCCCGTGCGTCCGCTGGCCCTACCCGGCGCTCGCCTGTGAACCGGGCGGCGAGGATCACGACTGGGTCTTCGTCTCCTGCCCCGACGCGAATCCGGGCGTGGCCCGCCTCGCCCTCCGGGATCCGACGGCGATCGCGGCCCTGGCCACCCGCACGACCGGCCCGGCGCACGACGTGCTCGCGGGCTTCGAGGAGCGGCGGCGGCGGCATGGCACCCGCCACCGCCGCGGCCTGGTCGCGGGCCTCGTGGCGCTCGCCGTGCTGGCGGCCGCGGGCTGGCTGTTTCTCACGCGGCTGGCGCCGGAGCTCGCCGCCCGCGCACTCCCGCCGGCCAGCGAGCGGCTGATCGGCGAGGCCGCGGCGGCCCAGTTGCTCGCGGGCGAGCGGACGATCGATGCCGGCCCCGCATCCGAGGCGGTGCGGGCGATCACCGCGCGGCTAGTGGCGGCGATCGAGGCGAACCCTGGTTATGAGTTCGACGTGACGGTCGTGAAGAGCGACCTGGTCAACGCGGCCGCGCTGCCCGGCGGCCGGATCGTGGTCTATTCGGGCCTGCTCGCGGAGGCCGGATCGGCGGACGAGGTGGCCGGCGTCTTGGCCCACGAGATCTGCCACGTCCTGCACCGCGACTCGCTCCGTCAACTGATCGGCCGGCTCGGCGGCGCCGCGCTCATGGGGCTCGTGCTCGGCGGCGGCGATCTGGCCGCCCTGGCGGCCCAGGCCGGGGAACTCGACCATCTCGCCTACGGCCGCGAGCAGGAGCGGGCCGCCGACCGGGGCGGTGTCGCGCTCTTGGCCCGCGCCGGCCTGTCGCCGCGGGCGCTCGCCGCCTTCTTCGAGCGGCTCCAGGCCAAGGAGGCCGGCAAGCTCCCGGAGTTTCTCTCCACCCATCCCGACACCGCCGCCCGGATCGGCGAACTCCGCCAACTGGCGGCCGACGCGCCCGTGGCCGATCCGCGGCCGCTGGCGATCGACTGGGACGCCGTCCGCGCGAGCCTCGCGGACGAGTGAGGGCGACATCAATCTTCGGCGGCTCGCCGGGTGGGCATCCGGCCGCGCCGAAGTGTCTCCCCGCGGCCAGGACCGCCCTGTCGCCCCGCGTGGACGCGGCGATCCCCCGACACGAATCGTTGCCCAGAGGCATCGTCATGGCCCATGGACAGGGCGACTCCCTGAGTGTGCGGGTGCGTCCATGTCCACGAACACGAACCGGTTGCGGAACCATCGGCGGCGGCTGCGGCGGAGACTGGCCCACGCGGAGATCCTCGAGCCGCGGCGGTTGCTCGCGGCCGATCCGTGGCCGTATGTCGACTCGATCCGGCTGGACGGCAGTCCGGCGCCCGCCGCGACGAGTCTCACGTATGCCGTCACCTTCAGCGAACCGGTGACCGGCGTCGACGCCGCCGCCTTCGCCCTCGTCCTCCCGGGGACGGGGACCTCGGTGGCTCCGACCGTCGCGGGCGGCGGCGCCGCCTACACCGTGACGATCACGGGCCTCGCCGGCTCCGGAACGGTCGGTCTCGACCTCGTCGACGACGGCAGCATTCGCGACGTGTCCGGCAGCCCGTTGACGTTCCGGGGGGCGGGAGCCCTGCTCGCCCCGCGCCAGGACTACGACGTCGGCGACGGGCCCTACTCGGCGGCGCTCGCCGACCTGGACGGCGACGGTATCCTCGACATTGCGGCGGCGAACCTCGGCGACAGCACGGTGAGCGTGAGACTCGGCGTCGGCGACGGCACGTTCGGGTCGCAGACGAAGTTCCCGGCGGGACCTGGTCCGGTCTCGGTCGCCGCCGGTGACCTCGACGGCGACGGAGTGATCGACCTCGCCTTTGCCGACTACGGAAACACGCTCGGGGTGTTGCTGGGCGACGGCACGGGCGGGTTCGGCAGTTTGGCCACCTATCCCTCCGGCAACACGTCCTACTCCGTCGCGCTCGGCGACCTGAACGACGACGGCCATGCCGACGCCGTCGTCGCCAACTTCTACGGCAACTCCGTGAGCGTGTTCCTGGGAACCGGCACGGGCACGTTCGGCCCGCAGACGCAGTACCCAGCCGGCGCGGCGCCGATCTCCGTGGCGCTGGGCGACGTCGATCGGGACGGGGATCTCGACGTGGTCGGCTGCGACTACAACGGCTTCGCGATGTTCGTGCTGCGGGGTAACGGCGCCGGTGCCTTCGGGCCGCCCGCCTTCTACGCCGCGAGCACCTATTCACGCTCGGTTTCCCTCGGCGACTTCGACGAGGACGGCTGGCTCGACGTCGCGGTCGCCAATGTGCAAGGCCCGACGGTGAGCGTGTTTCTCAACGAGGGTGACGGCACCTTCGCGTCGCAGCTCTCGCTGCCGACGCCGCCGTACGCCGATTTCGTGGCGACCGTGGACCTCAACGGCGATGGCCACCTCGACATCGCGGTGGCCCAGGGGGCCGAGCGGCTCGGGGTGATCCTCGGCAACGGCGACGGCACGTTCCAGCCGAACCGGCAGTTTCCGGCGGCCGACAGCGTGGCCTTCGTCGCGGCCGGCGACCTCGACGGCGACGGCCGGCCCGATCTCGTGGTGACCAACCCGATCAAGGATTCCATCAGCGTCTTCCTCAACGAGATCACCGGCAGCTTCGTCGGCGAGGTCGCGACGATCACCCAGCCCTTCCCCCGGGTGACGGCGATCGCGATCGCCGGCAGCCCGCCGCCCTACGCCACGACCCTGACCTACGACGTCACGTTCAGCGAGCCGGTGACCGGCGTCGACGCGAGCGACTTCGTCCTCGCCCTCTCCGGGGTGACTGTCGCCGCTCCGCCGACGGTGGCCGGGAGCGGGGCGGCCTACACCGTGACCATCACCGCGATCGCAGGCATCGGCACGCTGGGCTTGAACCTGGTCGACGACGGATCGATCCGCAGCCTGACCGGCAACCCGCTCACGGCCCAGGCCGCTGCCCCGGCGTTCGGCCCGATGCAGGCGGTGACGGCCGGGCCGTGGCCCTACGGCGCGGCGCTCGGCGACTTCGACGGCAACGGGAGCCCCGACGTCGCGGTGGCGAACACCACGTCCGACACGGTCGGCGTGCTGCTGAACGCGGGCGGCGGCACGTTTCTGCCACAGGTGAACGAGGCCACCGGGGCGACGCCGTGGGCCGTGGCGGCCGCCGACCTCGACGGCGATGGAGCCGGCGATCTCGCCGTGGCCAACGTCGGTGCCGGCACGGTCAGCATCCTGCTCGGCCGGGGAGACGGCACCTTCCAGCCCCAGCGGACCTTCCCGGCCGGCACGACGCCCTACTTCGTGGCCAGCGGCGACCTCAACCGCGACGGCAAAGCCGACCTCGTGTTCGCGAACATCGACGCGGCATCCGTGACCGTGATCCTCGGCGACGGGACCGGAAACTTCGGATCCCCGAGCACGTTCAGCGTCGGCTGGCAGCCGACGTCCGTCGCCGTCGGCGACGTGAATGGCGACGGCCTCCCCGACGTCGCCGTCACGAACTTCCAGTCGGACACGGTCGGCATCCTCCTGGGCAACGGCGACGGCACGTTCGCGCCCCAGGTCGCCTCCGCCACGGGCGCGCGGCCCTACGCGGTCACCCTGGGCGACCTCGATGCCGACGGCGACCTCGACCTGGCCGTGACCAACTCGTCGAGCAACAGCATCGGTGTCTTCCTCAACACCGGTGCGGGCACGTTCGATCCCCAGGTGAGCTACGCCACGTCCTCGAATCCCAACCTGGTGCGGCTCGGCGACGTCACCGGTGACGGCATTCCCGATCTGTCGGTCACCGTGCCCTATGCCGACGCCGTGGAGGTGATGCCGGGGATCGGAGACGGCACGTTCCTGCCGCGGAGCACGTTCGCCGGCGGAGACTTCCCGGTGTCGCTCCTGCAGGGCGACATCGATGGCGACGGCCGCCTCGACCTGGGCTTCGCCAACTACTTCGGCGACTCGGTGGGGATCCTGCGCAACGCCGGGACGGGGAACTTCACGGGCCAGGTGGCGAACGTCGTCGTCGGCAACGTGTACCGGGTGACGTCCGCGGCCAGCGCCGGGTCGGGATCGCTCCGCCAGGCCATCCTCGACGCCAACGCCCATCCGGGCTTCGACACGATCACGTTCGCCCTGCCCGGCACGGCCCGCCTGCTCCAGCCGCGGACGCTGCTGCCCGCGATCACGGGCCCCGCCGCGCTCGACGGCACGACGCAGCCGGGGGTCGTGCTCTCGGGGGCCCGCGTGCGCGGCGACGGGCTCGTCTTCGCGCCGACGGCGGCGGGTAGTTTCGTCTCGGCGCTGGCCGTTCGCGACTGGACGGGCAGCGGGATTCGCATGAACAGGGCCGCGGTCACCGTGCGCTCGAGCACCTTCCGCGGCAACGGGACCGGCATCACGCTCACGGCGGCGGCGAGCCTGATCGGCGGGCTCGGCACCGGCTTCGGCAACGTGTTCACCGCCAACACCGTCGGAATCACCGCGACCGGCACCTGCACCGGCGCCGTCATCGGCTGGAACACCTTCCGCTCGGACGCCACGGCGATCGCCCTGCGCGACGCGACGGGGATGCAGGTCGTGGGCAACGTGATCGCCGGCTCCTTCGTGACGCGGGTCGGCATCTCCGCGAGCGGGCTGCTCACCGGGACTCTCGTGCAGTCGAACCTCGTGTCGGGGACCCGCGTCTCCGGCGTCCGCCTCTCCAGCGCCCGGGGCATCACGGTCGGCCTCACCGCGAACGGCGCGGCGAACGCTTCCGAGGCGAACGTGATCACCGGCAACCGGCTCTTCGGGCTCGCCGCCGCCGGCATCTGCACGGGCTCGGCGGTGCGGCGCAACACGATCGCGGGCAACGGCATCGACGTCTCGATCGCCGGGGCGCAGGGGCTCGTCTACGTGCCCTGACCCAGCGCCGGAGAGCCGGAAGCACGGCCGCCCCGCTCGCGTTCCAGTTCGGTCAGCAGCCGCCGTGGGACGCCGATGTCGATCACGTGCACCTGCCCCGTGAACCGGTCGGCACCGGGGGCCGCGAACCCGAGCTTCCGGGCCACGAACGTGGCGGTCACGTCGGCGCGGATGCAGTCGCCCGGCGCAGCGCCTGTGTCGCAATCGAGCCCCGAGGGCAGATCGACCGCGAACACCCGCGCCGCTCCCACCGCCCGCACCGTGTTGATGCCCCGGATCGCGGCCGCGATGGTGCCGCGTGGCGCTCCATGGGCGCCCGTGCCGAGGAGGGCGTCGACGATCCAGTCCGCCCCGCCGAGCGCCGCCTCCCAGGCGGCCTCGTCGGCGTCGGCCAGGCAGGTGGTCGGTGTGCCACTCCTGCCGGCCACCGCGGCCTGGATCGCCGCATCCCCCGTCAACTCCTCGGGCCGGCAGGCCAGCAGGAGCCGCACGTCACGGCCGAGATTCTCCAGATGGCGGGCGATCACGAATCCGTCGCCGGCATTGTTTCCCTTGCCGCAGGCGATGACGACGCGGCCCTCGGGACCGACCGACTGGAGGAACATGGCGGCATTCCGGCCCGCGTTCTCCATCAGCACGATGCCGGGCAGGCCGTATTCCGCGATCGCCCGCCGGTCGACGTCGCGAACCTCGGCGCGCGTCAGCGGCCCGATCGTCATGGCGACCCCGCCGTCCAGTCGATCGTGATCTCGGCCGAACCCGCGACCGGGACGATGAGCACGCGGTCGGTCGCCACGTGCTCGGCGGCCACCGCCGTCCCGTCGCACATCACCCGTGGCGGAGCGGCGACCCGCGTCACCAGGAGCCGCGCGGCCCGATCCGTCCAGGGCGTCAGCCGGAGGACGGTACGGGCAGCGCCGTCCTCCAGCACGTCCATCTCACCCACCGCATGCACGAGCTGGCCGGCCGCCAGCCGGGTGACCGTGGAGTGCGGCCGGGCGCCGTAGGCCTCCCCGAGGTGGGCCTGGAGCGTGCCCGGATTGATGGCCGGCCCGTCGCCCTCCTGGGAATCGAGCAGGAAATAGTCGGGCAGCAGGCCGCCGCGGCGACGGGCGTCGCCCTGGGCAAACGTCATCTGCGCGCCGACGCGGGTGATGCCCCGCGCGATCCGCCGCCACGTCTCCCCGTCGACCGCGTCGACCCGCGCCAAGTCCTCGAGCGCGGAACGGAAGACCAGTCCGCACCACTGCACCGGCTGTCCGATCCACACCGGAGACAGCCAGTTGGTGGCACCGAGCACGCCGATCGTCGAGTATGTCCCCACCGGTCCGAACCCGCCGGGGGGCGCGAGGTAGGTCATCGTGACGCCGGTCCAGGCCCAGTCCCGTGCGCGAGCGATCCGCTCGCTGCGGCCGTCGAGCAGGTAGCCCAGCACCTGGCACCGGACGAGCAGTGCCGCCGCCACCAGGTCGGGCGTGTGGAGCGGCATCTCCCAGGGCTGGGCGCCGCGGGGCACCCCCAGGGGCGCCGCCCGGTCGCAGGCCTCGAGCGCGGCGAGGGCCGCGGTGATCGCGTCCTCGTCGCCGGTCAGTGTCGCCTCCGCGAGCATCTGTTCGGCCGTGATGGCCGTGAGCCCGTTGCAGTGGTCGGCACCGAGCGTGCGGGCGTAATCGACCTTGCCCGGCTCGTAGCGGACGCGACCGTCGGCCAGCCGCGCGGCCAGGGTGCGTGCCGTCGCCGTCGCCAGCGCCACCCGCTTCCGCAGGTCACCGTAGAGGAGCGGCGCGACCGGCCGCCTGACGTGGCTGATCCCGCTCGCGCAGGGATCGTCCGCGGCGAGTTCCCCGATGGCGGCGGAGGCCGTGTCGGTGAGCCGCGCGGCGAGATCGGCGTCGTCGACGTGTGCCGCCAGCCACAGGAGATACGCCGGCACGTCGCTCGCCTGGGTGGCCGGGAAGGTGTCGGCCCAGACCGCATGCCGCCAATGGAGGCCCTCGCGGGCCGCCGAATCGAGCCACCCCGTCGCCAAGAGCCGGGCGACTTCGGCCAAAGGCGGGGTATCGGGCGGCGGCGGCAACCCGCGGCGGCGCACGTGCGGCGCCACCGCGGCCGCCACCTGCGTGCCGACGCCGCCGGACAGTTCGGCCGTCAGCGTCAGCGGTCTCGCGGCCTCCACGGACAGCGGCGCGTAGGGCTCCCGCTCCGACTCCAGCCGGCCCGCCCCGACCGCCGGAGACCACAGGCCGATCACGTTGGCCCCCGATCCCAGCCCGCGATCGGGCACGTCGAACCAGGGCGAGACCGCGATGTCTCGCGCGTCCCACTCGACCGCCAGCCAGCGGTCCGCCGCCGCGACCGCAGCCAGGGGCAGGCAGAGTTTCCAGGATGCCACGAGCCGGCGATCGGCGGCAGGGCCGCGCAGGGCGCGCTCGTTGCTCGACGGCTCGTTCTCCAGGTATTCGACCCCCGGCAGGAGAGCCTGCGTGGCGCCGGCCCCGAACGACCCGCGTCCTGGAAAGAGCGTCAGCCAGGGAAGGTGGACGAGCTCCCGGGGTCGGGAGGTCGTCACTTCCGTGGTCACGCGCACGGCGTCGTGCCCGGCGGTGAACCGTCGCACGAGCCGCCAATCGGCCGAGTCCGCGCCGCTTTCGGTGAACGTCGCTTGCACCTCGAACCCGCCGGCGACCTCCCGCGTCGTCACCTCCGCCGCGGCCAGATCGAGTTCCCGTGACCCGGCGCCGTGGCGGACGACCGGAGCCTCGCGCGGGTTCGTGTCGGCCATCCGCACGCCGTTGACGTGCACTTCCCAGGCGTTCCACCGCTCGCGGGCGTGCGTCACCCGCACCGCCCCCGCCTCGACGACGAGCCCATCGGCGCCCACCTGGCACGTGGCCGGCGGGGCCAGCTCGAGCGCGAGCGGCACGAGCGGCAGGGCCTCCAACCGCAGGAACCGCACACGCCCCACCGCGGGCGGATCGATCCGAAATCGCATCCGTGGACGAACGGTCGCGATCATCGCGGTGAACCGCCGCGGGTCCTCGCCGTCTCGGACCAGCCACACGGCCCGCTCCTCGGTGAACGCCTCGTCGTCCACCGCGAAAAACAGCCGCATGTCCTCGGTCCCCGGACAGTCGGCCAGAAGCGTCAGCGCCAGCCGCCGCGCGTCCGGGGCGGGCACGTCCACCGGCGGCCCCTCCAGGAACGGATCCTCGCCGCGGCATTCGACCGAAAGCCCCCCGTCGAGGCGGGCCGCGGAGATGTCCGGGCTGCCGCGCCAGCCGTGGCCGGGCGAGGTGAAGTCGGCGAGCACGAGCGGCGCGGCGTCCGCCGCAGCCGCCAGGCCACCCCCGATGCACGTACAGCAGGCGACCAGTGCGACCGCGAGAACGCTCGGCGTGGACATCGCGAAAGGCTCCATCTAGGCGTCAGCGGTCGGCTTCACAGGTCGGGCTGCAGGCTCAGTCGCCCGGCGACACACCCGCGCGGGTTCGCCGGGCGATGCCCCGCCGCTGCGGCGCGGGGGCGGCGGCCTGAACGACTCGTCACCCCTTGGCCCGCGCCACCTTGCGCCGTTCGTGTTCGGACAGCAGGATCTTCCGCAGCCGGATCACGGCCGGCGTCACCTCGACGAGCTCGTCGTCCTCGATGTACTCGAGCGCCTCTTCGAGCGACATCCGACGCGGCGGCTTCAGGAGGATGTTGCGGTCGCTGCCGCTGGCCCGCATGTTCGTGAGCTTCTTCTCCTTGGTGGGGTTCACCGTCATGTCCTCGCTGCGGGCGTTTTCCCCCACGATCATCCCCTCGTAGACCTCGTCGCCCGGCTCGATGAACAGGTCGGCCCGCTCCTGGAGGCCGTCGAGCCCGAAGGCCACCGCCTTGCCCGGCACCATCGAGACGAGCACGCCGTTGGCCCGGCCGGCCACCTCGCCCTCCATCGCCCCCCACTTCTCGAACCGGTGGTGCATGATCGCCGTGCCCTGCGTGGCGTTGAGCACGCGGGTGCGGAGGCCGATCAGGCCGCGGGCGGGAATCGAGAAGGTGGTGTGGGCGAACTCGCCCCGGTTGCCCATGTGCTTGAGCTGGCCGCGGCGGGAGCCGGTGAGTTCCATGACCGGCCCGAGCTTGTCGTGCGGCACCTCGACCACCAGCGTCTCGAACGGCTCGTAGACCGTGTCGCCCTCCTTGCGGAGAATCACCTTCGGCTTGCCGACCGAGATCTCGAAGCCCTCACGCCGCATCGTCTCGATCAGCACCGAGAGGTGCAGCAGGCCGCGGCCGGAGACGGCGAACTGCTCGGTGCCGGCGATCGGCTCCACCCGCAGGGCCACGTTCTTCTCCAGCTCCTTCTCCAGCCGGTCGCGGAGGTGGCGGGTGGTGAGGAACTTGCCCGACTTGCCGACGAGCGGCGAGGTGTTGATCCCGAACACCATCGAGAGCGTCGGCTCGTCCACGGTGAGCCGCGGCAGCGGCCGGGGGTCGGCCGCGTCGCAGATCGTGTCGCCGATCTCGACGTCCTCGATGCCGCTCACGGCCGCGATGTCGCCGGCCGTGGCCTGCTCGACGTCGATCCGGCCGAGCTTGTCGAACGACTGCACGCCCACGAGCTTCGCCGGCAGGAGCGTGCCCGCCGCGGTCGAGCGGACGACCGCCGCGCCCTTGGTGAGCGTGCCCGACTCGACCCGGCCGATGGCGATCCGGCCCACGTAGTCGGACCAGTCGAGCGTGGTGACGAGCATCCGCAGCGGGGCCGTCGGATCGACCACGGGCCCGGGGATCTTCTCGAGCACGAGGTCGAGGAGCGGCTCCATCGTCCCCTCGCGCACGTTCGGGTCGTGCGAGGCGTAGCCACCGCGGCTCGAGGCGTAGACGAAGGGGAAGTCGGCCAGGTCGTCGTCGGCGCCCAGTTCCAGGAACAGCCCGAGGATCTCGTCGAGCACCTCGAGCGGCCGGGCGTCGGGGCGGTCGATCTTGTTGACGACCACGACGGGCCGCAGCCGGCACTCGAGGGCCTTCGAGAGCACGAACCGCGTCTGCGGCATCGGGCCCTCGGCCGCATCGACGAGCACGAGGGCCCCGTCGGCCATCCGCAGCACCCGCTCCACCTCGCCGCCGAAGTCGGCGTGGCCTGGGGTGTCCATGATGTTGATCTTCGTGCCCTTCCACTCCACCGCGATGTTCTTGGCGAGGATCGTGATGCCCCGTTCCTTCTCCAGGTCGTTGGAGTCGAGCATCCGCTCGGAGAGCTGGCTGGCGCGGAACTGGCCGCTCTGCTGCAGGAGGCAGTCGACGAGCGTGGTCTTGCCGTGGTCCACGTGGGCGATGATCGCAATGTTGCGGATGTCGTTGCGGCGGGTGCCGGCGGGCGTCTGGACGGGGGGCGCGGAGGTCATGGTGGGAGCCGCGGCGG
>JBJTAA010000164.1:0-13727 GCA_046090525.1 Planctomycetota bacterium | reverse complement strand
CTACACGCTGCCGGTCGAATACGAGGACGGCCATCCGCTCGTGGCCGACCGCTACAACGCCGCCACCGAGTTCACGATCAAGGCCGCGCTCCCCGACGACGTCGAGACGATCATCACGAGCAAGGGGGACAACGGGATCCTGTTCGAGGGAGACAAGGGGCGGTTCTTCGTGAATCGCGCCAAGCTCACCGGCAAGCCGGTCGAGGATTTGAAGGACGACCCGCTGCCCGAGGGCGCGATCGAGGCGGTGTACGGCGGGCCGGTAAGCCAGAACCACACCGACAACTTCGTGGCGGCGATCCGATCGCGGACCCAACCGATTTCCGACGTCTGGTCGCACAACCGAATGCTCGAGATCTGCCACCTCGCCAACATCGCGATGCGGCTCGGCCGGGGCCTCGACTGGAATCCGGTCACGCGGGAGATCGTGGGCGACTCCCAGGCCAACGCCTTTCTGGCCCGCGCGAGCCGCAAGGGCTACGAGACCGACGCCTGAGAGGCCTGGTTGACGGCGGCCCGCCCATCCGAGGTCAGCTCAGGATGCCCGTGACCACGTGCCCATGCACATCGGTCAGCCGGAAGTCACGGCCCTGGTAGCGGTAGGTGAGCCGCTCGTGGTCGAGGCCCAGGCAGTGGAGGATCGTCGCCTGGAGATCGTGCACGTGCACCTCGTCCCGGGCGACGTGGAAGCCCAGTTCGTCGGTCTCGCCGTAGGTCAGGCCTCCCTTGATGCCGCCGCCGGCCAGCCACATCGTGAAGGCGTTGGGGTGATGGTCGCGGCCCATCGAGCGGCCGAGGACGGCGCTCGCCTCCACCATCGGCGTGCGGCCGAACTCGCCACCCCAGACGACGAGCGTGCTGTCGAGCATGCCGCGGCGCTTGAGATCGGCCACCAGCGCCGCCGAACCCTGGTCGGTGGCTCGGCAGTTGGCGCGCACGTTGCCGGCCACGTCGGTGTGGGCGTCCCAGCCCTCGTGGTAGATCGTGACGAACCGCACGCCCCGCTCCACGAGCCGCCGGGCGATCAGGCAGGCCCGGGCGAAGCTCGCCTCCTCGGGCTTGCAGCCGTAGAGGGCGAGCGTCTCGGCCGATTCGTCGGCCAGGTTCATGAGCTCGGGTGCCGAGGTCTGCAGCCGGTGCGCCATCTCGTAGGCCGCGATCCGGGTGGCGATCTCGGGGTCGCCGTCCGCGGCGAGCCGGCGGCGGTTCATCGTCGAGACGAGGCCGAGGGTGTCGGCGGCCAAGCGACCGTCGGCTCCCGGAGGCGAATCGACGTTCAGGATCGGCGGGCCGGCGTTCCGAAACCGCGTGCCCGTGTAGACGCTGGGCAGAAAGCCGCTCGACCAGTTGGCGCTGCCGCCGCTGATTCCCGAGCCGGTGCTCATCACGACGAAGGCGGGGAGCTCGTCGCTCTCGCTGCCGAGGCCGTAGGTGACCCACGAGCCCATGCTCGGCCGCCCCGGCTGGGCGAAGCCGCAGTTCATGAAGATCTGGGCGGGCGCGTGGTTGAACTGGTCGGTGCGGCAGCTTTTCACGATCGTGATCTCGTCGACGACGCCCGCCAGGTGGGGCAGCATCTCGGAGAGCACCGCGCCGCTTTGGCCGTGGCGGGCGAACTGATACCGTGGCCCGAGCACGGCGGCGTCGGGCCGGATGAAGGCGTAGCGCTGGCCCCCGATCACCTCCGGTGGGATCGGCTTGCCCTCGATCTGCGCGAGCTTCGGCTTGTGGTCGAAGAGCTCGAGCTGACTCGGTGCCCCGGCCATGAAGAGCTGGATCACCGCCTTCGCCCTGCCCGCGAAATGCGGCGGGCGAGCCGCCAGCGGACCGGCCGTCCGCGCCGCTGCCTGGGCCGGCCGACGGAGCGCTCCGGTGAGCAGGCTCGCCAGGGCGATCTTGCCCACGCCGATCCCGCAGTCGGCGAAGAAGTGCCGCCGTGTGACGTCGAGTGGATGGTTCATGGCATCACCTCTTCACGATCGCTTCATCGAGGTTCATCAGCGCCCTGGCGACGAGCGTCCAGGCGGCCCGCTCGCGGACGGTCGCGTCGGTCTCCCCGCCCGCGAGTTTCGCCGCATCGAGTTCACCGGCGGCCAGCCGGCCCCGCTGCGCGGCGAGATACTCCGCGAGCAGCGCCGCCTCGTCGGCGGCCAAGCTCCGGGAGAAGAGCCGCCGGGCGAGCAGGTCGAATCGGCTCGCGTCGTCGGGGCCGGCGGCGGCCGCCTGGCGGCCGAGGGCCTGGGCGATCTCGAGGAACATCGGGTCGTTGAGCAGCGTCAGCGCCTGCAGCGGCGAGTTCGACACCTCGCGCCGCGCGATGCAGGCCTCGCCGGTCGGGCCGTCGAAGGTGGTCGTGAAGGCGAAGGGGGCCGTCCGCTTCTGGAAGGTGTAGATGCCACGCCGGTAACGGTCCTCGCCCTGGCTCGGCTCCCACTTGGGGGCGCCGTAGGCCACTTCGGTCACGCCGGCCGGCTGCGGCGGGCGGACGCCGGGCCCGTACATCTTCGTCGAGAGCAGGCCCGCCGACGCCAGCATCGAGTCGCGGATGATCTCGGCGTCGAGCCGGACCCGCGGGCCGCGGGCCAGGAGCACGTTCTGGGGATCGCGGTCGGCCAGGTCGCTCGTCACGGTCGAGGCCTGACGGTAGGTGGCGCTCGTGACGATCAGGCGATGGAGTTTTTTGAGCGACCAGCCCAGGCCGCCTGCCACGGCCGGTTCCTGGAACGAGACGGCCAGCCAGTCGAGCAGTTCCGGATGGCTCGGCAGCCCGCCCTGGTAGCCGAAGTCCTCGACGGTGGCCACGATGCCCCGGCCGAAGAAGGCCTGCCATTGGCGGTTGACGGTGACCCGGGCGGTGAGCGGGTTGTCGGACGCGACGAGCCATCGGGCCAGCGCCAGCCGATCGGCCGGGGCGTCGCCGGGCAACGGCGGCAGGAAGGCGGGCACCGCCGGGGCGACCTCCTCCTTCGGCTGCGTGAACTCGCCGCGGTGATGCCGCCGGGTCGGTCTCGGGTTGTCGGTCGGCCGCTCCTGCAGCACGAGCGTGGTCAGACCTTCCCGCAGGCTCGCCTCGAGCCGCTCGATCTCCTTGACGTGGTCGCTCACCTCCGGCGCGGTCGAGAGGAAGCGACGCAGAATCGCTTCGTGCTCGTCGGCCGAGCGGGCCGCGGGCGCCTTGGCGAGCGCGGCCTCGACCTCTGCGGAGTGACCGCGGGCCCGGGCCCCCTCGGCATCCGTGACCGAGAGTCGGAACCGGCCGAGCGGGCAGGCGAAGTGCCGCTCGAACCGCATCGTGATCACGATCGGCTCGCCCGCGGCGACCGGCTGGGCGAGCTCGAACACCGCCGCGTCGCCACGCCCCTGACGGCCGTTGGTGCTCCAGCCGCTCGACATCACGCCGTCGATCGCGGCCGCGGCGCCGCTCGCCTCCTTGCTGTGGGCGGCCGTGCCGCCGAACGACTCGCTCGCCTTGGCGATCTCGATCCGGGCGGCCTGGGGCGGTACGCGAACCTCGAACTCCGAGAGGAAGAAGTCGCCTTTCGGGCCCTCGTAGGCGCCCAGCCCCGGCCCCCAGGCCGGCAGCGACTCGTGCGGCAGCACCTCGAGGCGGATCGCCGTGACCGGGATCTCCACCCGCGGCAGTGCGATCGTGTAGACGTCGCTCTTCGTCTGGTCGCCGCTGGCGAGCACCGACCCGTCGTCGAGCACCACCAGGTGCGGCATCGAACTCTCGAGCCCGTCGGGCCGGACGACCCGCCAGTTCACGGCCCGGGCCGACTCCTCGCGGGTCCAGGCGTTGAACCGTTCGGCGAGGCTCATCGCCCGGCGGGCCGTGCCGACCGGTTCGGCCCCCGGTTCGCTCGAGCCCGCCAACTGGGCGGCGTCCGGCCCGGCGGCGGGCCAGTGGCTCGGCAGCTCCTTCCAGAGCGACTCGATCTTCGCCCGCGTCTCCGCGAGCCGCTGCGACCGCTCCGCGCTCGGGATGATCCACTCCGGCTCGTCGGCGTTGTTGAGGAGCGCGAACAGCGCGAAGTAATCGGTGTGCGTGAGCGGGTCGTACTTGTGGGTGTGGCACTGGGCGCAGGCGGTGGTGAGCCCCAGCCAGGTGGTGCCCGTCGTGCCGACCCGATCGACCATCGCGAGATAGCGGAACTCGAGCGGGTCGATTCCCCCCTCCTCGTTGAGCATCGTGTTGCGGTGGAAGCCCGTGGCCACGACGTCGTCGACGGCCGCGTCGGGCAGCATGTCGCCGGCGATCTGGCGGATCGTGAACTGGTCGAAGGGCATGTCGGCGTTCAACGCCCGGATCACCCAGTCGCGATAGGGCCAGATCGTCCGGGGGAGATCCTTCTCGTAGCCGTTGGTGTCGGCGTAGCGGGCCAGATCGAGCCACTTCCGTGCCCAGCGTTCGCCGTAGCGGGGGCTGGCCAGCAGCCGGTCCACGAGCTGCTCGTAGGCGTCGGGGGAGGGATCGGCGACGAAGGCGGCGAGTTCTTCGGGGGAGGGGGGCAGCCCGACGAGGTCGAGGTGGACGCGGCGGCAGAGCGTGCCGCGATCGGCCGCGGCCGCGGGCGAGAGTCCCTCCGCCTCGAGCCGGGCGAGCACGAAGCGGTCGATCGGGTTGCGAATCCAGGTCTCGTCATCCGCGGCCGGCGGCTCGGGCTTGACCGGCTTCACGAAGGCCCAGTGCGGGGCGTATTCGGCGCCCGCGTCGATCCACGCGGTGAGAATCCGCTTCTCGTCGTCCGAGAGGGAAACCTTCGTGTGCGGCGGGGGCATCACGAGATCAGGGTCGTCGCTCGTGATGCGGGCGACCAGTTCGCTCGCGTCGGCGTGGCCCGGCACGATCGCCCGCGCGCCGCTGTCGAGTTCCCGGAGGGCCGCCGCGCGGAGATCGAGCCGCAGCCCGGCCTCCTGGTTCTCCTCGTCGGGCCCGTGGCACTTGAAGCACCGATTGGAGAGGATCGGCCGGACGTCGCGGCTGAAGTCCGGGCCGGCGGCCGGCGCGGAGGCCTGGAGGGCGGCCGTGGCGATGACCAGAAAGAACCCGGGGGAGGCGTGTTTCATCGGCCTACTCGTAAGGAGGCTCGGGAACAACACCCACGTCGCCGGTGCGAGGCCCAGGGGCCTCACGACCGCGGATTCCCGCGGGGCTCTGGCGAGCGCGGGAATCGATCGGCGGGCAGACGAACGACCAGCCCCTCGGGCTGGCCGATCCGAATTGTAGCATCGGCCAGCCACGGGGGCCATCTGTCGCTGAAGTCGAAAAGAGCTGCGTCCCCCGGCGTGATCGCCGTAGGCCGCGGGCCAAGAACGGCTGGTACGACGGCTGGTACAACAGGTCGGGTGGACGCACCCGAAACCATCACCAGCCCGGCCAACCCGCGGGTGAGGCAGGCGGCCAAACTCCGAACTGCCGGGGAACGCCGGCAGACCGGCCTCACGCTCGTGGACGGCATCCGCGAACTCTCCCGTGCGGCCGCGGCCGGCATCGAGATCGTGGAGGTGTTCGTCGCGGCCGAAGCGGCGGCCGACGCGGACCGAACCGCGTGCCTCGAAGCCTGTGCGGCCCGGGGGGCGGCGATCGTGGCTCTCGCGCCGCGGGCCTTCGAAAGGATCGCCTTCGGGGATCGCGACGAGGGTGTCGTGGGCGTGGTCCGCTTTCAGCCGCGGCCGCTCTCGTCCACGTCGTTCGCCTCCGGCCGGCCGGTGCTGGTGGCCGAAGCGGTCGAGAAGCCGGGCAACTTGGGCGCGATCCTGCGCACGGCCGACGCGGCCGGCCTGGCCGGCGTGATCGTCTGCGACGGTGGCACCGACGCGACCAATCCCGCCGCGATCCGGGCGAGCCTGGGCACGGTCTTCAGTGTGCCGCTGGCCGTGGCGGCCGCTGACGAGACGATTCGCTGGTGCCGGGCGAGCGGCCGACGGGTGGTGGCGGCCAGCCCCGAGGGATCGCGGGCCTGGCACGAAGCACGGCTCGCCGGCGACACAGTGATCGTGGTCGGCAGCGAGGCCCACGGGCTCTCACCTGCCTGGCAAGCCGCCGCCGCGGCCGGCACGATCCCGCTCGAGACCGTTCGCCTGCCGATGCGGGGCATCGCCGACAGTCTCAACGTGTCGGCGACGGTGGCAGTGCTCGCCTACGAAGCTCTTCGGCAGGAGCGAACGCCATGATGACCGACCGGGACGACACGGGACCTGAGTTCGATTCACTCGTGGAGGTCTGCACCGCTGACGGCCCGGATGCGATGCTCGACGCGCTCGCAGCGTCGCTCGCCCGCCGCGGTCGCTGGCACGCGCTCTTCGATCTGCGGATGCTGCAGGCCCGCCAGGCACTCGGGCTGCCGCTGGCGGGAGAGACAGGCCCGCTCGACGAGGCCGCGCGGGACCGGCTCGACGAACTGTCGCTGGCCGCCTGCCGGGAGGTGGGCTGGCCGCTCCTCGACGTCGGGCAGGTGGCCGCCGCCTGGATGTACCTGCGGGCCGCGGCGGCTCCGGAGGATGTTGCCAGCCGGCTGGCCGCGCTCGCCGCTCGTGTCGTGCCGCCGCGCGGAACCGGTGACGAGCTCGGGGCGTGCGGAGCAGCCGACGCCGACGAGGAGACCGCCCGGCTCGTCCAGGAGATTCTCGGCGTGGCCCTCTGGGAGTCGGCCGCCCCGGCCCTGGGGATCGAACTCGTGCTCCGCACGCAGGGCACCTGCAATGCCGTCACCGCCTACGAGCAGGCCGTCTCACGGCTGCCCGCGGCCCGGCAGCAGGCGGCCGCACGGGTGCTCGTCGCGCATCTCCACGCCGAGGTCCTGCGGAATCTCGCATTCGACCTCGACCAGCGCGGGATCGACACGGCGGCCGCGGCCGCCGCGGAGGCGCCGCTCGTGGCCCTGCTCGACGCGGCCGGTGGGCTCGGCGACGATCCGAGCATCCACGTCGACGTGTCGCACCTCCAGAGCGTGCTGCGGATCGCGCGGGTCTGTGACGACGAGCCCACGCTGCGGCAGGCCTGGGAACTGGCGTGCTACGCCTGCCGGCTGCCCGGGGAAGTGACCTACCCGGGCGAGCCGCCGTTCGAACACGTGGGCGAGGCCTCGCGGCGGTTCTTCGGGGCCCAGCTCGGCATCGATGCCGACGCCGCCGTGGCGTTCTTTCGCCGGGCCGCCGCCGCGGCGGATCCGCTCGAGGCCGGCACGCTGCCAGCCGACGTGCTCGTGCTGCTCCTGCACCGGCTCGGCCGCGATGCCGAGGCGCTCCTCGCCGCCGTACAGCGTCCCCGCGAGGGTGGCCCCAGCCCGCTTCAGGCGGCTGGCATGCTGCCCGCGCTCGTCGAACTCGCGGCGGCCTCGGGCCAGTGGGACGTGCTCTTCGACGCCTGCCGCCGCCACGGCGACGAGATCACGTTCGCCGCGGCGCTCGCCGCCCGTCAGAACCAGCTCGCCGGCCTGAGCCACCCCAGGCAGTGATGCGGCGGGCAGGTGTCGCAGCCATCGCACGGCGCGCCCTCGCCGCAGACTCCGATCGGTCGCTCGTAGCCGAGATCGGAGGGCTTGGTGAAGCCCCGGCCGGGCGGCAGCTGCCAAGGCGCGAGCAGTTCGGGCCCCTGTCGGGCACCGTTGCAGCCCACCCAGCGGCCGCAGCCGTCGCAGGGATCGCGCGGCACGTTCCACGGACCGCAGTACCGGGGCCCGCAGCCCGCGTCGGCACAAGGGTATGACTCGCCCGCGGCGCTGCCGCCGCACCGGCCGCAGTGGTGGCCCCCGGCGGAGGCGACGGCGGCCACGGCGATGCCCAGGATCAGGCTCGTGCCGAGAATGAGGATGCGGTTTGTGAGGGTGTGGTTCTGCATGCCATCTGTATCGGTCGTGAGGGCCCGCCGGAATCGACGACGGGTCGGCGGGGGCCGCAGGGTTTGCGCCGCTTGCCAGGCCGGGCGGCGGCGGATGCAGGGCCGCTGCTGACCCGGTTCCGGCGGCACCGGGCTCCTGGGGTCAGGCCCGGGGGGAGGCGAGCAGGCGCTCGAAGAGCCGGAGGTATTCCCGGGCGCTCGTGTCCCACGACCAGTCCTGGCGCATCGCGCCCTTCACGAGGCTCATCCAGCGGTCGGCATCGCCGCGGGCGTCGAGCGCCCGCTCGAGCGCATGCACGAGGGCGGTCGCATCGCAGGGGCCGAAGGTGAAGCCGGTCGCCCGTCCCTCCTGGATCGCCTCGGGTGTGGCATCGACCACCGTGTCGGCCAGGCCGCCGGTGGACCGCACGACGGGGATCGTCCCGTAGCGCTGGGCGTAGAGCTGCGTGAGGCCGCAGGGCTCGAACCGGCTCGGCACCAGCATGATGTCGGCGGCGGCCTGCACCAGGTGGGCGAGCCGTTCGTCGAAGCCGATCACCACGTCGACCGTGCCCGGAAACGCCGCGGCCACCCGCCGCAGCGACTCCTCGGCGGCCGGGTCACCGGTGCCGAGCACCATGAAGTGCGCCCGACCGGTGCCCCCCATCCGGCCGAGCAGTTCGACGACGAGATCGACACCCTTCTGCTCGACGAGCCGGCCGACGAACGCCACGAGCGGGCGGGCGTCGGGCGCGGCCTGCCCCAGGCGGGCCGCCAGCGCGACCCGTGCCGCGTACTTGCCGTCGGCCACGTCCTGCTCGCCGTAGTGCCGCGGGATGTGCGGGTCGGTGGCCGGGTTCCAGGCCACCGTGTCGATGCCGTTGACGATTCCCGAGAGCACGTCCGAGCGGGCCGCGAGCACGCCCTCGAGCCCGCAGCCGCCGGGTGCCTCCTGGATCTCGCGGGCATAGGTGGGGCTCACCGTCGTGAGCGCGTCGGCGAACACGAGGCCAGTCTTGAGCAGGTTGAGCTGGTTGTGAAACTCCATCTGCTGCCAGTTGAAGTAGCGCCAGTGGAGGCCCGTCAGCAGCATGTCCCAGTGCCAGAACAGGCCCTGGTAGGCCATGTTGTGGATCGTCATCACCGTGCGGGCACCGGCGATCATCGGCGCCGATGCGTAGAGCAGCTTCTGATAGGCCGGCACCAGGCCCGTCTGCCAGTCGTGGCAGTGGATCACGTCGAAGGGCGCCGCCTGGCGGCAGGCAAGCTCGACCGTCGCCCGGGAGAAGAAGATGAACCGTTCGGCGTTGTCAGGATAGTCCTGGGCGCCGCCGTAGAGCGTGGGCCGATCGAAGAACTCGTCGTTGGCGACCAGCAGCACGGTCGCATCGGAGCCGGGCAGGCGGCAGCGGAGAATCCTGGCCAGCGGCCGCCGCGTGCCGATCGGCACTTCGAACTCGAGTCCGGCGGGCTCGATCGGCAGGCCGCTGGCGAGGGCCTCCCGGTAGCCCGGGATCACGAGCGTGACCTCGCAGCCGATCCGGCCGAGCGCGCCCGGCAGCGCCCCGGCCACGTCGGCGAGGCCCCCGGTCTTGGCGAAGGGGACGGCCTCGCTGGCCACCTCGAGCACGCGCATGGGGCTGGCAATCCTTCCTCTGGTCCGCGCCGGTCGTGCGGCCCTCCGACCGGTGGATCCCGCAAGGCTTCCGTCATCGGTAGTATAGGACGCGTTTCGTGGCCAGGCGGCTTGTCCATGCTCGTGCGCAGCGGTCTTCGTGGGTGCTGGGGTCGGGTTCTGGGCCTCGCGGCCCTGCCGGCGGTGGCTGCGGTGGCCGGGCCACCCGCCGCGCCGACCGTCTCCGGCGACGCGGTGATCCGCCGGGCCGCCGGCGGCTCGGAGATCGTGATCACGACCACGTCGCGGCTGGCCGGCGCGATCCATTCGCTCACCTGGGGCGGCCGCGAGTTCATCGACTCCTTCGACCATGGCCGGCAGCTGCAGAGCGCCTCGAATCTCGACGTCGACGGCAAGCTCTTCAACGAATGCTTCAATCCCACCGAGGCCGGCTGCGAGCGGGACATGGCCGGCCCCACGAGCACGAGCCGGCTGCTCTATCGCTCGGCCGGCACCAGCGAACTCGTCACCGTCACGCAGATGGCCTTCTGGCTGCGGCCCGGGCAGTCGAGCGGCGGCCATCGGGCCCTCAACACGACGGCCCTCTCCAACCATCTGCTCCAGAAGGAGGTGACGATCGGCGTCGCGGACATCGACCACGCCATCCGGCACGCGATCACGTTCACGCTGCCGGCCGACGAGCGGCACGAGCGGGCCACGTTCGAGGTGCTGACGGGCTACATGCCCGCGGCGTTCGGCACCTTCCTGCGGCTGCTGCCCGACGGCACGCTCGAGCCGCTCGACCCGGGGCCGGGGGAGCAGGCCCACCCGGTGATCCTCGCCACCGCCGACGGCCGCCATGCGATGGGCTGCTGGAGCCCCGCGCGGTCCCGCACGACCGGCAAGCCCGCGACCTACGGCCGGTTCGCCTTCCCGGACGCCAAGGTGGTGAAGTGGAACTGCGTGGTCCGCGAGCAGGACGAGTCGGGCCTGGCTGCGGGGTCGCACCGCTTCCTCGTCTACTCGGCGGTGGGCAGCAAGGAGCTGGTCCGCCAGACACTCGTCGCGCTGCGGGAGGGAGCCGGGCCCGCGGCCGCGTTCACACCCGGGGAGGCCCTGCGATGAGCCCACTCGTGAATCCCGCCGCGCTGTTCAAGTTTCGGCTCTCCTGCCCGCGCCGCGAGAAGCTCTGGCCGCCCGCCTCGGGCGGCCTCGACGAGGGCTGTCGGCTGCCGTCGCTGGCGAGCATCGCGGGCGTGCCCGACGTGCTGGAACTCTTCGCGGCCTGGAACGATGACGGGCTCGCCATTCGCGGCGTCGCCCGGGGTGTGGGCAGCCAGCGGTGGTGTCAGCCCGCCAAGCCCGAGGACAGCGACGGCCTGCACCTCTGGATCGCGACGCGGCCGACCGGCGAGAGCCACCGGGCCGGCCGGTTCTGCCGCCGACTGGCCCTGCTGCCGAGCGGTGGCGGCCAGCGGGCCGACAAGCCCGTGGTGGTGCCCGCGGTGATCCCGCGGACGAGCGAGTTGCCGGCCGAGTTGCCCGAGGGGGCGACGAAGATCGAGGCGAAGCTCACGGCCGACGGCTGGCAGGTGGATGCGTGGATTTCGGCCGCGGCCCTGCCCGGCTGGGAGCCGGCCGAGATTCCGCGCCTGGGCTTCTTCGCGGCGCTCGTCGATCGCCGGCTCGGCAGCGTGCCCTGCTATGCGCCCCCCGAGTATCCATGGGAGAGCGACCCCACGACCTGGGCCGAACTCGAGCTCGTCGCTTGAGATCCCCGGAGCCGGATTGCTCCGACGCACCTCGTAGCGGCGGGCATCCTGCCCGCCGAATGCGGGTCGAGGTAGCCAGCGGGACCGCTTTTGCCGCCTGCTCACTCGTCGAGGGGCTCCACCTCGACCGTCGCCGGGGGAAGGCTCTCGAGAAACACACGGCCGTAGTGCTTCGTGAGCATCCGCGGGTCGAGGATCACCACCGTGCCGCGGTCCTCGGCGGTGCGGATCAGCCGCCCGAAGCCCTGCTTGAGCTTGAGCACCGCCTCGGGGAGCTGATACTCCGCGAACGCGTTGCCGCCCGCCTGGTTGATCGCCTCGATCCGTGCGGCGACGAGCGGCCGGTCGGGCACCGCGAACGGGAGCCGCGTGATGATCACCGTCACGAGCTGGTCTCCCGGCAGGTCGATGCCCTGCCAGAAGCCGTCGGTGCCCAGGAGCACGCTGCCGGGCCCTTCCCGAAACGCCTCGAGCATCCGTGATCGGGGCAGGCCGTCGGCCTGGCTGACGAGCCGGTAGTTCCGTCGCACGCACCAGCCGGCCAGCTGCTCGGAGGCCGCCTTCAGCGCCTGGTGGCTCGTGAAGAGCACCATCGCGCGGCCCTCGCTGCGGGCCACGTAGCGGCGGATCATCGCCACCACCGCCTCGTCGAAGGCCGCGCGGTTCGCCGGGTCGGGCAAGCGGTCGACGAGCACGAGCCGGGCCTGGCGGGCGTAGTCGAAGGGGCTGCCGAGCCGGGCCGAGAGGGCCGTGTCGGGCACTCCGAGCCGGTCGCGGACGAAGGCGAAGGCGGTGGCATCCCCGCCGGCCGGCGGGGCGGCGTCCGGATCGGCCGGTCGCGTCGCCGGCTCGACGGCGAGCGTCGCGCTCGCGAGCACGACCGTGCCGATGCGGCCGAAGAGTTCCTCCCGCAGCACCCGGCCCACGTCCACCGGCGCGCTCGAGAGCGTGGTGCGTTCGCGGCCCCGGCGGCCGCGCTGGCTCTCCACCCACCACACGTAGCCGGCCGCCTTCTGGCCGAGCCAGGTCTCGATCGCGGCGGCCTGACCGTCGAGGCGGTCGGCGAGGGAGAGCAGGTCGTGCCGCTCGGCGGGATTGGCGATGTCGACGGCGGCGGCGCGGAGCCGCCTGGCCAGATCGCCGAGCAACGGCCCGAGCGTGTCGCTGACGATCCCGGGAGCGGAAACCCGCCAGGGAGGTTCGCCCCGCGCGCGGCAGGCCTCGCGGATCGCCGCGAAGAAGGCCTCCGCTGCCCGCCGGCAGTGCCTCACCAGCGGCTCGAGATCGTGGAGGTGGTAGTGACCGAGCAGCCCCCGGCCGGTCTTCTCACTGGCCAGCCGCGACAGGATCCGCTCGACACCGCCGCCGGAGACGCCGACGCCAAGGTGGTCGCCGGCCACCGCCTCCAGCGTGTGGGCCTCGTCGAAGACGACGATGTCGTGCGGCGGCAGGAGGCTCGCGCCGGCCCGCCGCATGGCGAGGTCGGCGAAGTAGAGCGCGTGGTTCACGACGAGCACCTGGGCGTGCTGCATCCGGCGGCGGGCGGCGTAATAGAAGCACTGGCCGTGCGTCGGGCAGGCCCGGCCCATGCAGTTGCCGGAGTCGCTCTTCACCTCGTCCCAGACGCTGTCGGAGGGCAGGGCCGGCAGGTCGGAGAGGGTGCCGTCGGCGGTCTGCCTGGCCCAGGAGGCGAGTTCCACGAGTTCGGCTCGCTCGCCATCCTCGGTGAACAGGCTGCCGGCCCGCTCGAGCGCGAGCCGCAGCCGGCGGAGGCTCAGGTAGTTGCCGCGGCCCTTGACGAGCACCGCCGCGAACTCCCGCGGCATCACCGCGGCCACCAGCGGGATGTCCTTGTCGATGAGCTGCTCCTGCAGCGCAATCGTGTGGGTGGAGATCACGACCCGGCGGGGCCGGGGGGCGGCCGTCTCGGACGAGGGTTCGTCGTCCCAGTCGTCGGCCTCGCGGTCGGCTCCGTCGCCACCGGCCGGTCCGCCCGCCCGCACCGGCTCCACCTGGTCGGCCGTGGCCGCGAGCACGGCGGGCACGAGGTAGGCGAGGCTCTTGCCGGTGCCCGTGCCCGCCTCGACGACCGCATGCCGCCGCGTGCGGATCGCCTCCGCCACGAGCCGCGCCATCTCCAGTTGCTGCGGCCGCGACTCCCAGCCTGCCAGGCGAGCCGCCAGCCGGCCTCCGGGGCCCAGAAAGTCGTCGGGAGATTCCATGCGGGAAGCGATGCAAGCGGGATGCCGAAAGCCGGAACCCGGAGTGTAGCGGTCTGGTGGAGGCCATGGCGGTGCGCGGAGGGGCGCGCAAGGGTCCGTCGGTCGACTCCGACGCGGCAGCGGGATAGAGCCTGCATTCCGCGGGCAAGATGCCCGCGGCTAGTGCGTTTGCAAGTGGATCGAACCAGCAGGGTGGAAGTCCCCGCCAGGGTGGTTCTGCACCCTGTAGCCGAACGAAACTGCGTCCCCGCGAGGGGAGGTGGAGAGCATCAGGAGGTGAACGATCAGTCCGTAGGATG
>JBJTAA010000163.1:0-5329 GCA_046090525.1 Planctomycetota bacterium | reverse complement strand
GCGGCGGCCGGGCCCCAGCCTATCAAACGTGGATCGCGGCACCACCGTCCACGACGAGCGTCTGGCCCTGCACCAAATCCGCGAGCGGACTGGCCAAAAAGAGCACCGCGTCGGCCACGTCGGTGGCCTCCAGCATCCGGTCACCCGTCATGGTCTTGTACTTCCGGCCGGCGAACATCTCGGCCGCCCCGGGGAGCCGCCGCGTCGAGTCGGTCTCGACGAGGCCCGCTTCGACGATGTTCACGTTCACCCCGCGATCGCCGAGCTCCAGGGCCCAGTGGCGGGCCAGCGACGTGAGCGCCGCCTTGGAGCCGCCGATCAGCCCGTACATCGGCAAGGCCATGTGCGTGCCGTGGCTCGAGAGCACCACCGCCTTGCCCCGGCCCTCGGCCCGCTCGAGGAGCGGAGCCGCTGCCTTCAAGAGGTACACGAGCGAGAGCACGTTGGTGTGCATGGCGGCGTCGAAGTGCCGCTGCGTGGTCGCGGCCAGGGGCCGGAAGCCGCCGGTGGCGGCGTTGTGCACGAGGATGTCGAGCCGGCCGAACTCCCGCTCGACGAAGCCGATCATGTCCTGGACGTCCTCCTCTTCGCCGACGTCGGCCCGCACGCAGCCGGCCTGCCGACCGAACGAGGCGATCTCTGCGGCCACCGTGTCGGCCTCGCGGCCGCTGGTGACGTAGTTGACGACGACATCCGCGCCCGCCGCGGCGAGCCTGAGGGCGCAGGCCCGGCCGATGCCGCGACTCGAGCCGGTGACCAGGGCGACTTTGCCGGTGAGGTCGATCATGCGAGGACAATCTCCAGGTGGGGACTCACGAGGGTGGGATTCACACGCTGCCGGTGGCGGCCGCGGGAGCGGCCGACCACGCGTTCATCCGAATGGTCTGCGGGCCACGCTGCGTCGCCAGCGCGACGGCCACGACGTGGCGGCCCGCCTTCAGGAAGCGGCCCCGGCCGGTGGCCGCGGCGAAGCGGCCGTGGGCCGTCCAGGTGAAGGCGCGCGGCGCCAGCGACTCGATCACGACCGTCCGGGGCCGCAGTTCTTCGTCGAGGCCGGCGGCCTTGTACGCCGCCTCCTTGGCCGCCCAGAGGCGGGCCCTGAGCAGGCCGTCGTCGGGCTCGAGGGCGAGTTCGTCGGGCGTGAACCACGCGTCGAGCCCGCGCCCCGCCTCCGCGGGATCGACCAGGTCGATGCCCACGCCCACGCCCTCGGCGACGGCCGCGGCCACGAGGCCTTCCACGTGCGAGAGCGAGACGGCGGGCCCGGCCGGCGCGCCGGCCACGAGCAGCACCGGCCGCCCCGACGGGGCGAGCGACGCCACGCGGACGCCCGATCGCGGCCGGCCGATCCGTTCGGCGGCGAGCCGCTCGGCCACGTCCCGCGCGGCCGCCGAGGGCGATCCGTCACCGGCGGTGGTGGCGGCGAGGGCCAGGGCCACCTCGTCCCCATCCAACTCGAGCACTCGAATCTCACCGCCGCTGCGCGGGATGTCGGTGACGGTCATGCCGGCGGGCTCCGCTCACCGGCCATCACCGCCAGATGCAGGGCGTCGATCGCCAGGATCGGGCGGCCGTCCTCGCCGGCCACGACGACGTCGTAGACCGTCTCACGGGCGTTCTGCTCGCGGAAGAACATCCGCGACACGCACTTCTCTCCGGGCCGCGGCTGGGCGGCGAGCCGCAGCCGGCCGAACCGCACGGGAATCTCCACGCGTCGGCCGCAGAGGATGAACGAATAGACCGCGCACCCGACGATCACGCCGTCGAGCAGGGCTGCGGGTACCGTCCAGCCGCGGCTGCCACGGGGCGCGGCCACGCCGTCGCCACGGGGCGCCGTGAGCCGGCCCCAGCCGCCCGTGCGATCGAGGAACAAGCCGTCGAGCGTGCGGAACGACGGCCCGTGCCGCAGCGGCGCCGACTCCTGGTAGACCATCGGGTTGAAGGGGAACGGCGGCTCGCCCACCTCGGCCGGGAAGGCCTCGGCCACCTCGACGACCTGCCCGCGGAAGTGCACCCGCTCGGTCGCCGTCGGCTCGCCGTCGGGGCCGAGCACGGCCGCCAGGCCCCGGGCCGCCCCGGCGGCATCCACCTCGACCCGCACCTCCCGCGGAGCATCGACGGGGAAGCCGAGCGGCCGCTCCACGACGAAATCCCGGATCTCGCCGACCGCGCCGACGGCCCCCGCGGCGATCGCCGCCTGGGCGACGAGTTCCGCTCCCATCACCGCCGGCAGGAGCGGCCGGCCGTGCTGGAGATGATCGCTGAGAAACCGGTCGGTGAGCGGGTCGAGCATGAAACGCACGTCCGCCCCGCCTGCCGGCCGCCGCGCGACCGACGCGACCAGGCTGCCCGCCTGCGGCGGCAGCGTGACGGGCTGTGGCCCTCCGCCAACCGGTTGCCCGGCCGCAGGCGCCGCGACGGCCATCGCCTGCGCCACCATCGCGGGCTCGGTCACGAGCACCTCGGCGACCGGCAGCCCCGCCTCGAGTTCGGCCATGAACCGGCCCACGCCCTCGGCCAGCGGCATGAACTTGAGCCCGAACTGCTCGAGCACGAACCGGCTCTCCGGCCGGCTCGCCATGCCCACCTCGTCCCAGGCGTGCCAATGGAAGGTGGCGGCCCGCAGCCGCGGCCGGCGCTGCCGGGCCGCGGCCACCAGCTTGGCGAGCATGTCGTTGGCCAGCGAGTAGTCGGCTTGCCCGTGGCCGCCGAGCCGGCCACTCGTCGAGCCGAAGGCGACGAGCATGTCGAGCGACTGCGGATCGACCGCGGCGAGCAGGTTCACGAGCCCGGTGCACTTCGGGCCCACCGTCATGGCGAGCGACTCGAGCGTCTTCTTTTCGAAGCGGCAGGCCGACTCCCAGCCGGCGCCGTGCACGATCCCGCGGACCGGCCCCACCTCGCGGGCCACCTTCGCCACGAGCGATCGCACCGCCGCGGCGTCCGCCAGATCGCAGGCCTCGTAGCGGGCGTTCACGCCCGCCGCCCGCAGAGCGTCGAGCGACCGCGTGATCTCGATCGACTTTTCAACGGCGGCCCAGGCCCGCCGCGGATCCTCGCCGCGTCCCTTGGCCTCGAGCATCACCCGCCCCTTGAGGTCGCGGAGTTCCGCCTCCGGGAGCGAGGCCCAGCGGGGCTCCACCGGCACCGGCCGGGTGGAGCCGACGAGCACGAGCGAAACGCCGTGCCGGCGGCCGAGTTCCCGGGCGCACGCAGCCGTCACGCCGCGGGCCCCGCCGGTGACGAGCCAGCAGGAGCCGCTCGTGAGCGCCGGGAGCGACCGCTCCGGCGCGGCGACGGGCCGGTCCGCCGCGGCCACGGTCAGGCGCCGCCCGTCGACCAGGCAGACCTCGACCGGCCCCGCGCCATCGGTCATCTCGGTGAGCGTGGCGGAGGCGACCGCGGCCGCGGGCAGCGAGCCGGGGGCGTCGAGCACCCGCACGTGCACGTCGGGAAACTCGCGGGAGATGCCCTTGAAGAGCCCGGCGAGCCCGCCGCCGATCGGCGCGGCGATCGCGGTCGCGAGCCCGAAGCCGCCCAGATCGCAGACGACCGTGAGCGTGGACGAGGCGAGGTCGCCGCCGCGCGAGCGGGTCGCGATCCACTTCTGGCAGGCGGCGAACGCCGGGGCGATCGTGGCCGGCAGCGGGTCGGCCGCATCGGCCGCGACCACCACGAGATGCCGCACCGGACCGGCCGCCTCAGCCCGGGCGATCGCGAATGTCGCCGCCTCGGGATCGGCGAGGGCAGCCGGCTCGAGGACGATCGCCACCGCGCCGCGGGCCGCGAGCGCCTCCTCGAGGGCGGCAGCCCGCGGGCCGGCGCCGAGGATCGCCACCCGCTCGCCGGTCAGCGACCGGACCTCACGGGGCATGCCCGTGTCGCTGAGTTCGAGCTCGTAGCGCCGCGTGATCGTTTCGGCCTCGGGAGCGATCGGCCGGCGGATCACGCGGCCGTGATCGAGCCACGTGCCTCCCAGGCCCGGCACGTCGCCGTGCCAGCCCCGCCCCCGCGGGCCACCGCTCTCGACCGCGTCGGCCCCGCCGCCCACGGCGAGCCACAGGCAGGCCGAGGAGAGGGTGTCGCGGGCGCCGGCCTCATCGTCGAGCAGCCGTGAGATCGCCGTCTCGGCCGAGACGTCGCCGTCGGCGAGCGCGACGCGTACGAGCGGCCCGCCCGATTCGGCCCTGCGGACGCTTGCGCCCGCTGTCGCGAACTCGCCTTCGGGCCCGACCTGCTCGGCCCCCTCCGCCGACGCGACCACGATGCCGCGCGGTGGCGCCGCGCGCGCGGCGATCAGGCTCCGGGCCTCGGCGAGCGACCGGCAGCCCGTCACGATCCGCTCCACGACGATGGCCGCCAGGGAGTCGCCTCCACCGCCCACGCCGACGAAGGCCACGAGCCCGGCGTCGTTCCAGCCGAGCACCGCGCCCGGCAGGCCGGGCACGCCCACGAGCCCGCCGGCCAGACCGTCCGCGGCGAACCGCCGCATGGTCGGTTCCGCATGGCGACCGAAACAGGCCACGATGCCAGGTGACCCCAAGGTGGCGGCGCCGGACGTGACGAAGGCCACGTCGCATCCGCCGAGCGTCACGGCCGGCGCCGCGAGCCCCGCCCGCACGATCGCCATGTCCACACCGGCTCCCTCGGCGATTCCGGCGAGTTCGTCGGCGAGCTGCTGGGGGAAGTCGAGGGGAGGTCCGGCGAGCGTGGCATCGGCCACCTGCCGAGCCCAGGCCCGGATCGCGGCCGCCTGCGCGCGACCCGCCTCGAGGCCGCGGGTGAACGCGGCGGCGTCGGCTGGTGCGGCCACCGCGGTCGCCGGTGCCGGTGCCGGCGTTGCACCCAGGCGCGGCACCAGGTAGTCGATCAGGTGGCGGAGCGTCGGGAAGTCATCGAGCGAAACCCCCTCTTCGGCCGCGAGCCCGTACCGCTGTCCCACCTCGCCGAAGAGCTGGGCCTTGCGGATGCTGTCGATGCCGAGGTCGGCCTCCAGATCCGCGCCGAGTTCCACGATCTCGGCCGGATAGCCCGTCTGCTCCACCACGAACTCGACGAGAAACGTCTCGAGTTCCGTGGCGAGGCCGCTGGCCGGCGACGCGACCGGTGGCTGTGGAGCAGCCGTCGCGGCCGGCTTCGCGGTGACCGGCGCAGCCATCGCGGCCTGCGCGGCGTGGCCGTTGGTCGTGACGCCACTCGTCACGGCCAGGGCCGGTGCCCCGCCGCCCACCCGCGGCACGAGATAGTCGATCAGGTGGCGGAGCGTCGGGAAGTCGTCGAGCGACACCCCCTCCTCGGCCGCCAGCCCGTACCGCTGCCCCACCTCGCC
>JBJTAA010000162.1:0-2032 GCA_046090525.1 Planctomycetota bacterium | reverse complement strand
CTCGCCGAACGGGATTTCGCCTGGCTCGCGGGGCTCGGCTGGGTCGGTAAGAACACGATGCTCCTCGACCCGCGGGCCGGCAGCTACTTCCTGCTCTCGGCCCTCGTGACCGACGTGCCGCTGCCAGTCGACGCGCCGCTCGCCACCGATCACTGCGGCACCTGCACGGCCTGCCTCGACGCCTGCCCCACGCAGGCATTTCCCCGGCCCGGCGTCCTCGACGCCAACCGGTGCATCTCGTCCGTCACGATCGAGGACCACGGACCGCTGGCGCCCTCGCTCCGCGCCGGCCTCGGCGACTGGATCTTCGGCTGCGACGTCTGTCAGGAGGTCTGTCCGTGGAACCGGCACGCGCCGGGATCGGCCGAGCCGGCCTTCCAGCCGCGGCGCGGGGAGACCTCGCTGTCGCTGGCCGACGTGCTCGGCCTCGACGAGGCGGCATTTCGGGCGCGGTTTCGCGGCTCGCCGATCCTGCGGGCCAAGCGGCGCGGCCTGTTGCGGTCGGCCGCCGTCGCGCTCGGCAATCGGCCGCATCCGCCGGCGTTCCCCGCCCTGTCCGCGGCGCTCCATGATCCGGAGCCGGTCATCCGCAGCGCGGCGGCCTGGGCGCTCGGCCGCTGGATCGCGGCGGACGTCCTGCCGGGCGAGGCCCGCGGCACGCTCGAGGCGCGGCTCGCCGTGGAAGCGGACGCCGACGTGCGGGCGGAACTCACCGCCGCGCTCGCGACGGGACTGCCGCCCAGGAGTCCGGTCACTCCGTGACCGGATTGCGCTTGGCTCTGCGTCAACGGTGCCCCGGTTCCGGCTCTGGAGTCCGGTCACGCCGTGACCGGATTGCGCTTGGCTCTGCGTTGACTCAAGTCCGGTTCCGGCGGAACCGGGCTCCTGACGGGTTGCCTACCCGCAGTCGGCGGTCTCGTCGACGTCGCCGGAGGGGTCGCGGCCGGGGGCGTCGATCGCGTAGTGGCGGTCGAGCACCGACTGCCAGTCGGCCGCCGCCTTCACCGCCACGAAGGCATCGCGGACGGCCAGGTGCTCGGGGTGCAGGCGGGCATACTTGATCGCGAACTTGCGCATCGAGCGGCCGGCGACCTGCTCGCCGTACAGTTCCTCAGCCAGGGCCCAGTGCTCGCGGAGCACCTCCCGCTGCTCGTGCACGGTCGGCGGGGGCGGGAGCGGCTCGCCGGCCAGGAGCGCCCGGGCCTGCCCGAAGATCCAGGGGTTGCCGATCGCGCCCCGCGCGACGCTCACGCCGTCCACGCCGGTCTCCTCGAGCATCGCCACGCAGGCGGCCGCCGAGAAGAGGTCGCCCGAGCCGATCACCGTCCGCTCACCGGCGTGCCGCTTGACCTCCCGCAGAAACCCCCAGTCGCTCGGGCCGACGTACCGCTGCTCGACCGAGCGGCCGTGCACCGTGATGGCCGCCGCACCGCGGGCGAAGGCGCCGTCGAAGATCGTCCAGAAGTTGTCGCGGCTCTCGTGCGACTCGTCGAGGCCGCGCCGCATCTTGAGCGTCACCGGCACCTCGGCGGGCACGGCGTCTCGAACCCGGGCCACGATCTCGAGCGCCGTCTCGGGCTGCGAGAGGAGGTAGCCGCCGCGGCAGCGGCCCAGCACCTTCTTGACCGGGCAGCCGAAGTTGATGTCGATCACGTCGTAGCCCTCGGCCACGAGCCGCCGCGCCGCCGGGGCGAAGTCGTCGGGGTTCGCCCCCATCAGCTGACCGCCGACGGGATGCTCCTCGTCGGCCAGGGCGAGTCGCGCGGGCGTCTTGCGGCCCTGCTTGGCGGTCGCCACGAACTGGTCGAGCAGGACCTCGCCGAGGGCGTAGGCGGCGCCGTGCCGGCGGGCGAGCACCCGCATCGCCCGGTCGCTGTAGCCGGAAAGCGCCGCCTGCACCAGCGGCGCGGCCAGATGCACTCGGCCGATCGAGAGCCCGCGGAGCTGCATGGTCGTCATGGGACGTGCATGGTAGCCGCGGCCCGGGAGTCCGGTCACTCCGTGACCGGATCAGGCAGGGCGCCGCGTCAAC